>JAIQGF010000002.1 GCA_020072845.1 Terriglobia bacterium | reverse complement strand
GAGTAACGGCATCCTTCAACCCGGCGGGTTGTTCGCCAACGTGCGGCACGACCTTGACGATTAGTGCCGGCACTTCGGCTCCTTTAGGTACGGCACCAATTACGGTGACGGCGACTGCTGGTTCGGTCAGTCGCACGACTACATTTACGTTAAACGTTACAGCACCCCCGGACTTCTCGCTGAGCGCGATTCCGGCCAGCCAAACGGTAGTGCAAGGCGCGTCGGGGAGCTACCCCTTGACGATCAACCCGACGAACGGCTTCACCGGCGCGGTCACGTTGAGCGTGAGCGGCCTGCCGACGGGCGCGGGCGGCAGCTTCAACACCAACCCGGCGACATCGACCTCGACCCTTTCGGTAACCACGGACGCGGCGACCACGCCGGCCGGTTCATATACGCTGACCATCACTGGCGTCAGTGGCAGCCTGACGCACACCACGACCGTGACGCTTGTCGTCACCGCGCCAGACTTCACGCTGAGTCCCACGCCCGCAAGCCAGACCGTGGCTCGAGGGAACCCGACTAGCTACGGCGTCACGATCAACCCGACGAACGGCTTCGCGGGCCAGGTCACGCTGAGCGTGAGCGGCCTGCCGACCGGCGCGGGCGGCAGCTTCAACACCAACCCGGCGACATCGACCTCGACCCTTTCGGTAACCACGGACGCGACGACCACGCCGGCCGGTTCATATACGCTGACCATCACTGGCGTCAGTGGCAGCCTGACGCACACCACGACCGTGACGCTTGTCGTCACCGCGCCAGACTTCACGCTAACCGGTTCGCCCGCGAGCCAAACGGTTGTACCGGGCAGCCCGACCAGCTATACCGCCACAGTCACTCCGACGAATGGCTTCACCGGGCAAGTGACCCTCAGCGTGAGCGGCCTGCCGACCGGCGCCAACGGCAGCTTCTCGCCCAATCCGGCCACCTCGACGTCAACCCTGTCGGTGACGACCAGCGCCAGCACCCCGACCGGTACCTATACACTCACATTCACCGGCGTCAGCGGGAGCTTGACGCATACCGCCAACGTCACGCTGGTGGTTGCTACTGTTGTTTCAGTTCAGTCTCTGACGCTGAGTCCGGCCAGCGTAGTGGGAGGATCGGCGAATTCGACGGGAACAGTGACGTTGAATGCTCCTGCGGCGGTCACGACGACAGTAACACTGTCGAGCGGCAACACGGCTGCGGCTACGGTTCCGGCCAGCGTATCCGTGGCAGCGGGCGCGACCACGGCCACGTTCACGGTTACGTCCAAGGTGGTGAGCACGGCAACCAACTCGGTCATAACCGCGACATTGTTCGGATCGGCTACCGCGACGTTGGCTGTGAATCCGTTCTTGATTACCGCCCTTACCCTGAACCGGACGAGTGTTGTTGGCGGAACCACCAGTGCAACCGGGACGATAACGTTAAATGCTCCTTCGGCAGGAACGACTGCGCAAAGAACCGTAACGCTAGCGAGCGATAACACCGCGGCGGCGACCGTTCCGGCCAGCGTGACCTTTACGGCAGGGGCAACCACGAAAACCTTTACCGTGACCAGTCTGGCGGTCTTAGTACCTACTGTGGCGAATATCTCTGCAACGCTTAACGGAAGCAGCCTAAGTGTTGCGCTTACGGTTACGCCGCCCGCTGCAGTACAGTCTCTGAGCCTGAGCCCGGCCAGCGTGGTGGGGGGAAGCAATTCAATTGGAACCGTGACCTTGACGGTTCCTGCGGCGGGCTCGACGTCGCAAAGGACAGTAACGCTGACCAGCAGTAACACGGCTGCGGCCACCGTTCCGGCCAGCGTGACCGTGGCGTCGGGCGCAACCACGGCGACGTTCACGGTGAAGTCTCTCGTAGCGGCCACCGTGGCCAGTTCCGTGATTACCGCGACCTTGAACGGATCGGCTACCGCAACGCTGACGGTGAATCCGCTAATGGTAACCGCAATAACCCTGAACCCGTCCAGCGTGAAGGGAGGCTCGGCGAATTCGATCGCCACCATTACTCTGAATGGCGCCGCGGCGGGCACGACCGCGCAAAGAAAAGTGACACTGCTAAGTTCTAACACGGCTTGGGCCACAGTTCCGGCCAGCGTGACCGTGGCATCGGGCGCGACCACGGCCACCTTTACGGTGACCAGCAAGGTGGTCACAGCGATCCGAACGCCAAGCATCTCTGCATCCATCAACGGCGGGATGCAGAGTGCAACGCTGACGGTCACTCCGTGATTGCAGTTTAAGGCCGTAGCAAGCGCGAGGTTTGTTGGGCGCTCTTGCCGACAGAAAGGGCCGAGCTACGCGGCTCGGTCCTGGCGCGTGGCCCACCCTTCCATCCCTACCCGAATGTGGGTGGCCCACCCTTCGCGGTTTTCGAAGGGTGGGCAAAAGCGCTGCTTGCGCCCACATGCTTCACCGTAGTCGGCCAATCATTCACCTTCACCACACCGGCTTCCGCGCAAGCGTACCACCGAAAGCTGCTCCAAGCCCATAGCCCGGCGCGCTCACCAACCCGCGCCTCACCGGATTGCGGTGCATGTAGCGCAGCTTCTCGCTCTGCTTGCGCGCGCTCCATTGGTTGAAATCGTAGAACCGTCGCTGCCAGAAATGATCCACCGTCGCGTCGAACAATTCTCCTTGACCGGGCCGAGTTCGCTTTTTTCGCAACAGCCTCCTGGCCACCCGCCTCGGATGATGAGCACTTCACGTTATTCCGAACGTTTCAATCTTTCCCATGTAGACACAGGCTTCCCAAACAACACCAACTCCCCAGGCTTCGGCACTCCGGTATATCTAAAATGGTCGCGCGCACACTTGTTTGGTCCCACTACCCCGGTTTTCAAAATCTCAGCGATCGAAATCGTCATGATCGGCATGCACTGGTCGACATCCAGGATGTCGCCATAGTGGGGTACGATCCCTTCGGGAGCCGGTTGCGAGAGATTGAGGACTGCAACGCCATGAGCATCCGTCACGCCAGATGCAACCGCGGGGTTCTGCCCCCGGTAGCGTTCTCCAGCCCTAGTCAGCTTGTTTGGGTCGAGGAGATAGACGATTGTCCCTTTCAATGGCTTGCGATTCTTCGCATTTAGGACCCGGACGATAATCGTACTATTGGCCTGGCCAAAGCACGTTGATAATAGAGCGGCGGCCAACGCAGCTGCGAAAAGCTGACGCGCGAACTTTGTCGCCCTGAGTGGCTTGGCTAGAACCTGTGATTGGCTAAACGGAATATCTCTCGGTCCTAGCACACCGAACCGGTTACGTGTCACTTGACAACGCCTTCGCTCTTATCGAGGGCCAGCCCCCTACGGTACAAAAACCGCATTGACGAGGTGGAGCGGGAGTCTTCCTGTTCCGGCATTGTTGAGCCGGCCCATTGTCTACTACGGAAATTCCTTGCGAGTTTTGTCCCAGGCTGTGAGCTTTTTGTTCAATATAACGATTTGCCCCGGTGTGCGTGATCCGGACATAGGAGACATCGCAGCTTTGCCGTCCAACTGTGGAGCCGGTTGCCAGAAGCCTCCGACGTCAAGCACCTCACGCGGAGAAAAGCGTGGAGAAACGGCAGCGGCTAGATCACCTGCGAAAATGTTCAGATGGTCCGGCAGTGGCACAGTAAGACGGACAGTGACTGTTCCGCTCTTGTCCGTCTTCATGTTCATTTCGGATACGACCGTCTTCTCGGCATGCGCCACGCCGAGGTCGGTCCCGTTCCATAAGGTCACGACCACGCTCAAGTCCTTTATCGGCTTGCCTGTTTTGAAATCCACGAACAGGATTGTAATTGCCGGCTGGGGCTGCGGTGGTGCTGCCAAAGCTGTCACAGCGAGCAACAATAGTACGACGTGGACAACTCGTCTGACGCGCCGAAAATTTAAACTCGACAAGCTGGCACTCGCCCCCGCTGTAGCCAAGCAGTTCAGCCACCGAGCTCGCGCCTGAAATGGTTCAATTGGGATCATTCGCATCTCTCCCACCTACGCATCCCTCCCACCTAATGAATTGTGCAGCCGCTGTTGATAGAACACGTTGCGCCACGACTAGGGCCGGAGGGGAAAAGCATGGCAGGCATCTGAACCAAGTAATGCAGGGGGTTGAGAGGTCCGAATGGATCGATATGTGCATCCATGCTCTGACCGCCGACGAGGTGTGGCGTATCAAGAAAGAATCCCGAGTACCAAGACGGTCTCCCGTCTCCTGTCAATGGGTCTTTATGAAGGAAGGTTAAAGGGTCAGACCAGAAACCCTGGAGATTGCTCTGATTCACAGTGGCGTTCGAATCCTGTAACCACACAGAAGAGACAAGGGCTGAATTCATCCACCCAACTTCAAATGGATGATTGGGGTCGCACCCTTGATTGCGGCAGATAACTTCAAAGGCTGCAAACACTTGACTCTCGGGTAGAGCAGCAATCCCCGTTCTCCAATCGGCGTACTCATCCCAACTGGCAAACGGTGGTGGATCGTACTGCCTCCCATAGAGCGACCCCGAATACCTCCACTGGAATGGCGATGGTGGCATGAACGAAATGCTCGTCCCGCCGCCCGAATCGAAGCTCCAAGACAAGCCAGGCACCCTCCCCTGTATTGCGTCAAAAATGTCATAGCCGAAGATTACACAACCTGCACCGGCGCAAGAGGGAGCTTCCTCTTGGATCTTGACTCCATCGCGGCCTAAGGGATCGACCGAGCCGGTCGGGTTGTTCATCACATACGCATACCGGTTCAGGGACTGCGGATTGGACAAATCCACCGCCGCCAGCCCCGCTGGGTCCGGACTCATCCAGCGGCTCAGACCGCCCCGGTACTGCCGGAACCAGAAGTGATCCAACGCCGTCAGACTGTCGCCGGTCTCGGCATCGTGCTCCTGGCCGGTGAATTTGTAGTTGTTCGTGGTGGCCGTCGGGTTCCATTCAACGCCATAGGGCAGAAACGTTCCTGACCAAACCGGGGCGCCAGCCCACGCTGTCAGCAGCCGCGCTGAACCCAGGTGATCGCCGCTGTAAAAGTGCGCGTTCTCCACATAGGGCCCTGCCCCTCCCCAGGTATCGATCTGATAGCTCCGGCTCGACCCGGAGGTTCCCCAGACGTTCAGCGAGACGGTGTTCTGATTCGTGTAAATCGGACGCACCGTGCCCTCGGCGCTCACCAGGGCGATGTCCTTATACAAAATCTGCCAGCTGCTCCCCGGCGTGGTGTTGCCGTCGGCCAGCAAGCTGATGGATGATATCGCTTTCCCGGCGTACTGGCTCAGGTCAATCCGGCGCAGATGGTTGGTATTGCTGATGGTGTCGCTGTTCATCTGCTGGCCGTCCTGATCGTAGGTGTACCAATTGGTATTGGAAGCGTCAGAGAAGGTGATCATCATTCCGCCCTGCGCCCCGTTTTGCTGCCATTGCTGGAAGTACAGTTTGTCTCCGTTCTGGATGACGTACCCGGCATATCCTGCGGCGTTGGGAAAATCGAAGCCGGAATACTGCCAACCGCAGTTCGAGCAATTAGTGCCCAAAATCTCGATGCGGTAATGGTAGCTGTAGGCACGAATAATTTTACGCCCAGCGGCGTAAACGTAAGCGGTGATGCGTCCCCTTCCCCTGCACCCCATCCCCTCAAGGAACCGGAGCCAAAAGTGTCAAGCATGTCCCCGGTCTAAACTGTCAAGGATGTTCCCGGCTGTTCAATCTCTTGCGCGCTGCGCGCTGAGGGCACGCCGGCCACCTCACCGAAGTCGCCCGGGGCCAGAATTCTGCCGCGCGCCGCGCGCGGAGCACACTGAGGGCAGGGTCGAGATTGTCACCTCCAAGCAACGCACATCCCGGCTACAGTTGCAATGTGCCTGCCATACTCGATTCCTTCCGGCTGTGGCCGCGATTTTCGGCGTCGCACTCACTTACGCTGCTATGCCAAGACTTCTGCTGATCACCGCTTCCGCACCGGAGATTCGCGCGGTGCGCAAGGCGCGTTTCCTGAACTTTCAGCAGATCACCATGCCGTATCTAGCCGCCAGGGTCCCTCCAGGTTGGGATGTGATTCACATCGACGAAGAGGCTGAACCCATCGACTGCAGTCTGGAAGTCGATGTCGTCGCCATTACCTTTCACACACCGAGCGCTTATCACGTTTATGACCTTGCCATGCGCTTCCGGTCGCGAGGCATCTGTGTGGCCATGGGCGGCCCTCATGTAACGCTGCTGCCGGAAGAGGCCAGCCGCAACGCGGATGTCATATTTATCGGAGAAGCCGAGGGGTTGTGGGAACGGTTCTTGAGCGATTTTGTAGCGGGCTCCCACCTTCGTGTGTATCAGCCGGCCGGCGCGCCGTCTCTCGCCGGTATTCCCATGGCCCGCAAGTCGCTATTTCACCGGCGTGACCATACCGGCGGCGTTCTCTTTGCCACTCGCGGATGTCCCCACCGCTGCGACTTCTGCACCATTGCTGTGATGTATGGCCAGGGCACTCGCAAGCGGCCCGTAGCCGAAGTCGCGGCGGAGTATGCCTCGTTCAACGGGAAAGTAATCATCTTTTGGGACGACAACATCGCCGGGGACATGGAGTACGCCAAGGAACTATTTCGCGCCATCGCTCCCTATCGAAAGTGGTGGAGCAGCCAAGCCAGTATTCAAGCGGGCCGGGATGATGCCTTCCTGGAAGCGGCAGCTCGTAGCGGGTGCAAGCAGTTGTTCCTGGGACTGGAGTCGATTTCCCAAGCAAGCATGTCGGAAGTGAAAAAGGGGTTCAACCGGGTCGGAGACTATGCTCGGATTATCGACCGCATCCATGCCCACGGAATCGCGGTGCAAGCGGGGGTGGTTTTTGGCTTTGACCACGACCCGCCCGAGATCTTTGAGGACACCCTGGATTTCCTGGAGGAAACGGGCGTCCAGAATGCGACCTTCAACATTCTCACTCCATTTCCCGGTACGCCCCTGTTTCGAAAGCTGGAGGCGGAAGGACGCATCTTGACGCGCGACTGGCGCCGCTATAACAGCCGCAGCGAGGTGGTCTACCAACCGAAGCGCATGAGCCGGGCAGAACTCCTGGCCGGTTTTCGATACGCGAATGGCCGTTTTTACTCTCTTCGAAGTATGGCAAAGCGGCTGTCGCGTTCATCAGTTCAGATCTGGTGGACATTGCCGTTGAACCTGGCGTATGGCTATTCCTGGTGGAAGCACAAGCAGGCCGCCGTACAACAAGCGTCGCCGGCGGACTTGGCGGTTCGTGACGCAACATCGGGGGCTGGCCCACGCTTTCAAACAAAACGATTTTCGGGGTTGGCCCACCCGTGTCGCTCGCGGGTGAGCCTGCCCTGAGCGCAGTCGAAGGGAGCGACAGGGTGGGAGACGCTGTCGATTACGCGGCTTGCCCGCCACTCCCCTACGTGCCCGCTGCCGGCCGGAAAACGATCTCGACATAACAATTCAGCGGCGTCAGCCGCCCACCGGCGACAACCTTTTCCATTGACCTGCTATCTTACATAGTGGTATATACCACTATGTGGTATTTATCGAATCGCGCCCGTTCACGCAGAGACTAGCCCAGCTCGCGAGAGCATCTTCGGAAGAGGTTCTTTCTGCGATTCAGGACGAGCTTCTCAAAAACCCGGAGCGGGGCAGGTTAGTTCAGGGGACCGGCGGCGTGCGCAAAGCTCGCACCGGCAACCCAGGGCGGCAAAAGGGCAGTCGCGGAGGATTCAGGTACTTCTTCCTGTACCTTTTGCGGAAGCAGCACATTCATCTTCTGGCGCTTCTCGACAAAGGCGAACAGGAGGACATTTCCAAGGAGGAACGGAAAGTCTTGCAGGCTCTGGTCGATCAGATCAAGAAATCATGAAGAATCTGGTCTTCTTAACGAAGCAGTGCGACGAGGAGACGGACGGAGTATGACGAGGAAACGGCGTAAGGTATTTGGACAACTGCGGACGGCGTTAGAGGAGGCATTGCGATACGAGCGCGGTGAGCGGGTCGATTTGCGTGTCACCGCGATCCCGCCGCTCGCAAAGAGCATGCCACCAAGCCGAATCAAGAAAATTAGAGCAGCGTTGCATGCGAGTCAGCCCAAGTTCGCACGACTGCTGAATGTCAGCACGCAAACAGTCCAAAGTTGGGAACAGGGCGTGCGCCAGCCACGGCAAGCCGCACTGAAGCTCTTGACGATCGCAGATAGGTACCCGCAAGCATTGCTCGATGTGCCGGGCACCCTACCTTTTGCGCAGCAAAGGGTGGGCAATTAGTTCTGCGCGCGCTCAACCACTTGCTGACTGGGGCGCCAAGCGAACATTCCGAGAAGGATCCGTGCCTTATTGCGAGGGAGGCTTAGCCTGTACGGCGAAATCCACGCCGCGCTCTTCATTCGCTTTTCGCGTGGCGTCGAGATCGAGGTCGGCGAGCGGAACCTTGCGCGCGCGCTCCTCGGAGAAAATCCACAGCACCTGCCCGACAACGGCATAGTTGTGGACTTCCGCCTGGTGTCCGTCGCGGTAGATGAGCACGGTCGGAGGCGCGGGTGGCTCCGGCTGCGGGCGCGTGGCAGGAACCGGCCGCGGCGTCTCAGTCGGCGTGCTCAGCGCATATTGCTGGCGGTCGGCCGCCTGCTGCTGCCGAACTTGGTCCAGTTCCGCTTGCAGGCGGTAGAGATCGCTCTGCAAGCCGGCGTCGTGGTCCGCCATGTATGCCGGAGCAGAGTATGTCCCCACGGCGGCGTTGGAGTACACGAAGTCGCTCTGAAGGCCGACCCCATAGTAGGGATACGCGGTATACGGATAGATCGAATACGGATACGAATAATAGGGATACGGATACGAATACGCGTAGGCGTACGGGTAGTAGAAGCGACGGGGATGGAATGGCCGCCGGTTGACGAATCCACCGAAGCCCGGATTACGTCCGAAGGCAACGCCGCCGCGCATTCCGAAGCCAACGCCGCCGTTCACGATGACTCGTCCGCTGGAGCGGGTGCCGACCGCAGCGCCGGCACGTGGAGAGGAGACTCCGCGGCGCTGGGCACACAAGGGTAGCGCGGTGACGACGATCAGGAGCGCGGCCGTGAAGATGCTCCGCCGCATGCACATATTATACGTCCGGTTCAGCCCTGACAGCGAATATTGGGACGAACGTCGCGGGACAAGCCGCGCTGGCTGTCAGTCATCGGTTATCGGTTATCGGTTAAGAATGGCGCCCGCGACAGCTTTGAAGGACCATCGAGAACCGTTAACCGACAACCGAAAACCGATAACCCTCAGTCCAGCTTCTTCTTCGCAATTGGCCGGGCGAAGGCGTTGGTGGGGTTGTGGCTGTTGACGCCGAGGACCTTGTGGTAATACTCGATGGCCTGCGTCTTGTCGCCGGATTTTTCGTATGCCTGCGCCAACAGGACCAGGATAAAGGGATCGCGCTGGTCGGCCTTTAGCAGGGCGGCGATGGCGGCCTTGGTGTCGCCGAGATAGAAGGCGACGTATCCCTCAAGGTAGGGGAAAAACGGCGCCTGCTGGAGGTTGGTGCCCTTGTCGAGGATGGCCTTGGCGGCGGCGACGTGCTGCTGGGCGTCGGCGCGCTTGCCGCGGCGGGCGGCGATGCGGGCCTGCGCGTGCTCCCAGCGGAAGTTCCACAGGTCAATGCCTTCGGGCTTGATGTCGCTTTGTTTCAGGCCGGCTTCGTGGCCCATCGCGTACCATTTCTGCGCGTTGTCGAGATCGCCGGATTCCAGGTAAATGCGGGCCAGTTCGTTGGCGACTTCGCCGGCGGCAAAGAAATTCTTGCCGGCAATGTCCTCGTCGTAGAGAGGCTGCTCGTAGCGGGCGGCGTCGGCAGCCTTGCGCTCGAAGGCGTAGGAGAACGCCATGTTGCGCATGGCCTGCGCCTTCGATTCCGGCGGCGCCACCTCGATGGCCTTGGCAAAGTGCTTACGCGCGTCGTCGTACTTGCCATCGAGATCGAGCACCACGCCGGCGCCGAGATGGGCCTGGTAAGAGCCCGGATCGGCCTTCAACACCTGGGTGTACAGGGCGAGCGCCTGGTCCTGGTGGCCTTCGTTGTTGAGCTTGCGCGCTTGCTTGATGAGGTCGTCGTTGGACTGCGCGAGCGCAGTGAACGACAGAAGGAGGATCGCGGCGATCAGTTTCGCGGTTTTCATGGGAGCCGAATTATCGCGGGGAGAAACTGAAATTGCAAATCGCAACACGCGGTCGAGGGCGAGCGCGTTCCACCACATATCTCAGCCGGCGGCGGCGGTTTCGGGGCTGAAGGACTGGACCGCGGCCATTTCGTCCTGGAAGACCTCGAACACGCTGAGCAGCCCGAGAATCTTCAGCGTCTGGGAAACCAGTTTGGAGGGATTGACCAGCTTAAGGGCGCCGCCCTTCTGCTTGAGGTTGGACTGGTACCGGACGAGCACGCCCACCCCGCTGGAGTCGGCCATGGGGACCTCGGTCATATTCAGCACGACGGAGAATCCGGATTCGGCCACGATCCCGTCGAGGGTGGAGCGGAGTTCGTCGACCGCTTCGCCGAGCTTCAATTGTCCTTTCAGTCTTACGGTGTGTACTTTGCCGTACTTGCGAACGTCAATATCCACGAAAACCCTCCCGGTCCCGACCCGGCCATTCTATCTGCAATCGCGCAACCGCGCGAACCCGGCTGTGGTGGCCATGGTTCGTTGACACCAGGGTACGCGTTTGTTAGAGTCCGCAGCACGTTACGGTAGTTTTTTGATATTTGCAAGCCTGTTGCTCGCGCTCCCCCAGCCGAGCAGGTGGGGACCTCACAAATCCTAAGGAGTCGCTGCATGGCGACGCAAAGACCCGCTGTTTCGACCCCCGAAGGCGACTTCGCCGGCCTGCTGCTGGCGGAGCGGGAGGTCGCGCCGCGCGCGGAAGTGATCGCACAACAAGCCGCCGCCCTGCTGGAAGGCTGCGCCATCAACGTCTACGTGTACAACGAGGATGAAAGTCCGGCGTGGCCGGTCAAGGGGCGCGTGGGCGAGGCGACGGTGGAGGAGTCGTACGAGGCAGCGACGCTGACTCGACTGGCGGAGACGCGCGAGCCGCTGCTGTTTTCCGGGACCTCGCTGGCGCGCGAGCATTACGCCCACCTGGATGTGCGGCGGACGATCGCCTCGCTGGCGTACGTGCCCATCCTGCTGGACGAGGTGCTGATCGGCGCCATCGAGGCGATCAGCTTCGACCGCGTGCTGGATGAGAATGACATCGAAACCTTGGACGAGTTGACGGAACTCTCCGCCCTGGCTCTGGCCACCGGCCTGGCCTACGAAAACGAGCGCAACAGCAACCTGGATTCGATTACCCGGCTGACGCAGCTCTACGACGTGGAAAAAGTATTCAATTCCACGCTGCAGATGAGCGAGCTGATGCCGATCATCTGCGCCAAGGTCCGCGAACTGCTGAACACGCAAGCGGTCAACCTGTACATGGTGGGAGACGCCGACCTGGTGCTGATGGCGCGCGATGGCGAAGACGAGACCGTGGAACTGGAGAGCGGCCCCGAAGCGATCGTGAAGCAGGTGGGCGACACGGGCGAGCCGGTGGTGATCACGGACGCGGCCGATGCCCGGCTCGCGGCACGCAATGGAGACCTGGAGGAGGGAAAGATCGTCGGGCTGATGGCGGCGCCGGTGGTGCACGAGGATTCGCTGGTGGCGGTGCTGGAATGCGTCAACAAGACCGACGGAACCGAGTTCGACGAGGACGACCTGTTCTTTCTGACGATGATGACGCAGACGGCGGCGGGGGCGCTGCACAACGCCAGCCTTATGGAAGCGGAGAAGAAGATCGAAATCCTGGAAACGCTGGTGGAGGTCAGCAACGAGATCACCTCGACTCTGAACCTGGAGCGCGTGCTGCAGGTGGTGGTGAACGCACCACAGAAGATCATGACGTATGACCGGGCGTCGGTGGCGCTGGAGAGCAAGGGGAAGCTGCAACTGAAGGCAGTCTCGGGCATGACAGAGGTGGTACAAGGTGACCCCAAGATACGCCTGCTCCGGGAAACCCTGGAGTTTGCTTCGCAATACGACAAGCCGCTGCACGTGGTGGCGCACGGCGACACGGTGGAAGCCGATCGCGAGGAAACGCGGCAGAAGTTCTTCAACTACTTCAAGGAGACGGGCGTACGCGGGTGGTACTCGGCGCTGCTGATGGATGACCAGGGCAAGCTGGGGGTGCTGTGTTTTGAAAGCACCGACCCCGACTTCCTGAGCGAGGTGCATTTCGAGTTTATCAATGTGGTGGCTTCGCAGGCGACGGTGGCGCTGCGCAATGCCTCGCTGTACGAGGAAGTTCCGCTGATCGGTTTGCTGGAACCGATCATTCAGAAGAAAAAGCAGTTCATGGCGATGGAGAAAAAGCGACGCGGAGCGTATGCCGCGCTGGCGGCCGCCACCATCCTTTTTCTGATTTTCGTGCCGCTCCCCATGCGCGTGTCGGGCGAATCTACCGTGGCGCCGCAAAGCAGCGCCACAATCCAGGCGGAAGTCCCGGGGGTCGTTCATAAGGTGTACGTGCACGAGGGGGATCGCATCGCCAAGGGGACGATCCTGGCCGACCTCGACGACTGGGATTACCGGGCGGAGCTGGCGGCGGCACAGGCCAAGCGAGAGACCGCATTGGCGGCGATGAACCGAGCGCTGGCCGCCAACGACGGCACCGAAGCGGGCATCCAGCAGGTGCAGGCGGAGTACTGGACGGCGGAATCGAACCGCGGGCGCGAACGTCTGGAGAGAACCAGGTTGCGCTCGCCCATTGACGGTGTCGTCGCCACGCCGCACATCGATACGCTGGGCGGAACCAAGCTCGCAGCCGGCGACACGCTCGCGAAGGTCGTGAACACTTCGCACGCGACCGTAGACGTCGCGGTGGATGAAACCGATGTCCCGCTGCTGGAAGCGGGGGAGAAAGCAACGGTGAAGCTGGACGGGTTTCCGTTGCGACGGTTTGTGGGACGTGTGGATCTCATCAGCCCGATGAGCACGGCGGTGGAGGACAAGCGCGTTTACTTTGCGCGCGTTGACATACCGAATCCCGAAGGAATCATCCGGCCGGGCATGTCGGGAATATCGAAGCTGAGTGTGGGGTGGAAGCCGGCCGGCTACGTGATGTTCCGCGGCTTCGGCATGTGGCTGTGGGCGAAGTTGTGGGCATGGTTCGGCTGGTGAGGAGTCCGGGGGATCGGGACATGGCGGAGGGATCTGTGAAACGTTTGGCGGTTTTGCTTGCAATGGGCGCGGCGGTTGTGACGTTGATGACGTCGTGCAGCAGCGATCGGACTGCGACCGTGAGCGCCGCCGCCGCGCCACCGCCGGCGACCGCTCCCGCGCGGCAAGCGGCGGCCAAGCCCAATCCTGAATACTTTGAAACTTCCGGGCCGCTGGTGGTCGAAAACCAGGTGGACGTGGCGGCGCAGCGCGAGGGCGTGGTGGCCAGAATTCTGGTGGACGTGGGCACACGGGTACGCAAGGGACAACTGCTGGCGCAACTGGATGACCGGCAGCTAACGGCGGATCACGAGGCGGCGAAAGCGAAGGCGGAGGGCACGCGCGCCGATTTGCAGCACTGGCAGGCCGAGCTGAAGATGCGCGAAGCCGACCTGTGGCGCGCGGAGCAGATGTGGAAAGCGCAGTTGATCACGCAGCAGCAGCTCGAGCACGATCGTTACTCGGCGCAGGGCGGCAAGTACTACCTCCAGCACCAGGAGGAAGATCTGAAGAACGCCGAGGCGGCCGAGAGATCGGCGCAACTGGAGCTGGATAAGACGCGCATCGTTGCACCGTTCGCCGGCGTGGTGGCCCGACGCTATGTTCGCGCGGGCCAGAGGATCGCCAACAACGAGCGCCTGTTCTGGGTGACAGCGATTGCGCCCCTCAATGTTAAATTCACCTTACCGCAGGAGTTTGCCGGAAAGGTGAAGCTCGGTGATCTGGTGCAGGTGGCACTAGCGTTCGATCAAGAAGCGAAGCACGCCGCGAAGGTCATTCTGGTCAGCCCGGTCGTAGACCCCGCCAGCGGAACTATCGAGTTGCAGGCACAGGTGGTGGGCGAACCGGGGCCGCTCCGTCCCGGGATGACGGTGAATATCAAGGTAGAGCAGCGATGAATCTGGCCCGAGTCCTGGAAGAGTCAGTTAGCGATCTGCCGCAACTGAGGCCGCGGCAGGTCCGACCGCGTCTCCACCCCAAGCTGGTGGTGAGGGAGCACGAGGAGCACGACGGCAGAATCTACACCATGTGCGTCCCGGGTGGACGCCCGCCGTGCTATTTCCGACTCACCGAAATGCAACACAGCATTGTGCAACTGTTCGACGGCGAACGCACGCCGGAGGACGTGGTGCAAGTTGCCGCCGACCGCTTGAGGCTCAACCTGTCCTTGGACGACCTTAAGACATTCGTGCAAGCATTGGAGGATGCTGATTTCTGGTACCACACGCCGCAGGAAAAGAGCGTGGCGCTGTGCCATCACCTGATGCAGGAACGCAAGCGCCGGCGGAAACCGGAAGGCGACTTGGCGCAGATCGTTCTCACTTCCTTTGATCCAAACCACTACCTGACATGGGTGAACAAGCATTGCGGCTGGATCTACTCGCGCTGGTTCACCGGCTGGTCATTCTTCATGCTCTTCGTCTGTTGCCTGATTCTGGGCTCGCACTGGCGCCAGGTGTGGGCCGACAGCTTGGATTTCTACAACTTTGGCGGGCGTGGTTTCGGCCACTTCCTAACTTTCCTGATCATCTTCCTGCTACTCGGCGCGGTGCATGAAACCGCACACGGGCTCACGTGCAAACACTTCGGGGGCGACGTCCATCGCATCGGCGCCATGTTGGTGTACATGACCCCGTGCATCTTCTGCGACGTGACGGAGGTGTACGTATACGGCGACCGCTGGGAACGCATGATGACGACCTTCTACGGCGTCTGGTCGGAAGTAGTGATGTGTACGTATGCCAGCGTCATCTGGTGGGCGACAGCGCCCGGGACGTTGCTGCACGAGGTGTCCTACTACGTGGTTCTATCCGGTGGGATTCTGTGTGTGCTGGTGAACTGGAACCCGTTCGCCAAGATGGACGGATACATGCTGTTCACCGAATGGTTCCGCATGCCCGATATCAAGGCGACCTCCACGAATTGGCTGATCTCCTGGATTCGCGTCAAGGTGTTTCACATGGCGGGCGAGGTGCCGTCCGTTTCCCGCTTGCGTGCAATCTGCTATACGGGGTACGCGCTCTTATCGGGATTCTATTGCTACGGCCTTCTGCTTTTTTTTGTCCGAATTCTGTATCACATCGTTTACTACTACACGCCGCAGTGGGCCTTCCTTCCCGCCGGGCTGCTGGCGCTGAAAATCTTTCGTTCCCGAATTGTGGAATTGGGGCTGTTTATGAAAGACCTCTATCTCGACAAGAAAGAATTGTTGCGGACATACAGGAAGCCCATTTTCGCGGGCACGCTGGCATTGGCAGCGCTCGGTTTATTGCCCTTGCGCCGCGACCGGGTGACCGAACGATTCCTGCTCGAGCCGGTGCAACGGGCGGTGTTGCGGGCGCAGGTACCTGGGCGCGTGGTGGAGGTGGAAGCCGATGAGGGGGAGCGCGTGCCAGCGGGCGCGGTGCTGGTGAGAATGCGCGACCTCCGGCTGCGCTCAGACGCGGCCCGGACGGCGGCGGAATATGAACTCGCCGAAGCCCGCGCCTTCCGCGCTCAGATGCACTATGCCGACTACGGCAGGGCCGAGCAGGAGAGGCGCGCGGCCCGCAGTGCCGCGATCATGTCGCGCGAAAAGGAGCAACAGCTCACCGTAGCCAGCCCGATCGCCGGCGTAGTCATAACCCCACGACTGCGCGACCTGCTCGGGTCGTATGTCGCGGAGGGAACTGAACTCGCCGAAGTAGTGGACACATCGAGCCTGCGAGCGAGAATCCTTGTTCGAGAGTCGGAGATGCAAAAGCTGCAGACAATTAACGGCATCAGGCTGCGAATGGACGGGCACTGGACCTTACTGACGGGAACCGTGATCTCCATCTCCCCGGCAGCGCAAAAGCCGGATGCCGGGCTCATAGGGAAATCGGAGTATCAGGGAATAACGTTGCCCGATTTTTTCGTTGTCACTGTCGCGTTGGAGAATCGCGAAGGAGAACTTCGTGACGGTATGACGGGAACGGCAAAGATCTACGGGCGGCGGCGCAGCCTCCTAGGAATCGTTACCGAACCGCTGTTGACTGCGGCGGCACGGCGCGTCTGGTAAGGCAAAGATTCGCAAGGGGTGCATTTAGCTGCACCCCCTTTGCGAAGTTACGCCGCTTTGTCTATCACTCACTACATCAAGCAAACTAAATCTTGCTGTTCGTCAGTGGGCTGTTGCTCAGCGGGCTGTTGCTCAGCGGGCTGTTGCTCAGCGGGCTGTTGCTCAGCGGGCTGTTGCTCAGCGGGCTGTTGCTCAGCGGGCTGTTGCTCAACGGGCTGTTGCTCAGCGGGCTGTTGCTCAGCGGGCTGTTGCTCAACGGGCTGTTGCTCAGCGGGCTGTTCGTCATCCCGGCACCCGCGACCTTCTGTTTGCCACCCACCTTTGACTTTTTGGTCGCTAGCAGGGCCTTCTTGGCGGCGGCGCGGCTCTTGATCAGAGATTTCTTCTGCATGTCCATCCCTCAAGTTGAATTTAATTCCTTGAACCCCGGTCTGGGCTGAGTAACTGCAAGCTCCATGCCAATTCGATCCAAGTTGGGTCGGAAGCCAGTTCGAACGGGGAATCAATAGCATGGAGCCGCAATTTCGCTTGCACTGATGAGAAATTCACAAGAACGATCGCAGAACGGTTAAAAATTTTCGCCTAAGGTTTAATTTTTAACCTCTGCGAAGGGTTAAATCCCGTACTTGCGGCATAGATATTTCATCTTTTGCGGGTCAACGTGCAGCAGCGCCGCAGCGCCGACCTTCTTGCCGGAAGCGCGGCGCAGGGCAGCCTGCAGGTAGGCGACTTCGATGCGGGCAATTTCCTCGTCGAAATCGATCCCCTCTTCGGGAATCAACAACGATTCCTGCTTTGCCGTGCTGGCAAAAAGCAATTGCTGGGGAAGGTCCCTGGGCAGGACCACCGGTCCCGGAACCATCAGCACAAGGCGCTGCATCAGGTTCTCCAACTCGCGCACATTGCCGTTCCACGCGTATTCCTCGAGGATGTCGATGACCTCCGGATCGAGCCGCTTGAGCGGCACGCGGTTGCTGGCGCAGTAGATGTGGAGGAAGTGATCGGCGAGCAGGGGGATGTCGTCGCGACGCTCGCGCAGCGGAGGCAGAAAGATCGGCACCACGTGGATGCGGTAATAAAGGTCCTCGCGGAAGCGCCCAACGCGCACCATCTCCTCGAGGTTTTCATTGGTTGCGGTGAGGAGCCGGAAGTCCACGTGCTTGCTGGTGCGGCCGCCGAGCCGCTGCACGGTGTGCGATTCCAGGACTCGCAGCAGCTTGGTTTGCAGTCCCGGGCCGAGGGTGGCGATTTCGTCGAGGAAGAGCGTGCCGGTATCGGCGAGCTCGATCTGGCCGGGCCGGGAGGCATGGGCGCCGGTGAATGCGCCTTTTTCGTGGCCGAACAGTTCCGATTCGATCAGGGCTTCCGGTAAGGCAGCGCAATTGAGACTGATAAAGGGCCGCTCGCGGCGCGGTCCGACAGCCACAATGGAACGTGCCACTAGTTCCTTGCCGGTGCCGCTTTCGCCGCGGATCACGACCGTCACATCGCTGTGGGCGACACGGAGAATGGCGTCATAGACGCGGCGCATGGCCTCGCTGCCGCCGATCAACTCGCAAAACGAGAACCGGCCGGCAATCTGCTCGGTGACGCGCCGGTTCTCGATCTCCATGGCGCGCTTGTCCAGCGCGCGGTCGAGGACGATTTGCAGCTCGTGGAAATCGACCGGGGCGGCAAGGAATTCATCCACAGGCACGTTGGCAGCGGTGAGCCGCAAGGCGTGATCGTGGCTCCGGGTCAGCGCGACCAGGACCAGGTCTTGGTTGATGCCGCGGAGCTTGGCCAGCAGGTCGATGGCAGCGCCGGGCTCTATACCCTGGGTGTCGAGATCGAGCAGGACCGCATCGAGCGTGGTCTCGCTTTGCAGAAGCGCCAACTGCGACCATGAATCCAGCATGCGGACATTGAAGGAGGGCTCGAGAAACTGATGGACGTCAGGCGAAACCGCGGCATCGGTCGTGATGAAGGCGATGCGGCGCGGCTCGGGCGCACGAGCGGCGGCGGCAGAACGGATGTCCATGGCCGGTTCCCCTTCCGGATGGGCGATCGAGGGTGGCGAATTATGTCAGATTTTCACCCCCAAGGGAGAAAAATTTATCTTTTCGATTGCCGGAGCGCCTGCCAGGCGGGAACCTGGAGGTTGCGGACGATCCGCCTGCGAGCCAGGAAACAGTTGACAGCGGAGTTCGGCTGCTCCAAACTTGCATTCTCCTCCCCAAAACTGCGGCCGGGCGAAAAGCGCCCTCCATGGGTACTTTCACAATGTTGCAGACGCGAAGTGAGCCCAGAACCTCGCATGAGTCGCCGGTGCGCGTGTTCGGCATGGACAGCGCAGGGAAACCCATCAATCAAACCGGATGGACGGTGGACATCAGCCGGCACGGGGCGCGCCTGAAGGGACTGGGCTGCTGGAGCGGGCCGGGCGAAACCATCGGAGTGCGCCAAGGGATGGAGAAGGCGCGCTTCAAAGTGGTATGGATCGGGAAGCCAGGCACGCCGCAGGAAGGCCAGGTGGGGCTGTTCTGCATCGAAACCGGGAAATTCATCTGGGGAGTTCCAGCGCCGGCCACCGAGGCGCGGACGACGCTTTCGTTGGCAGGCACGCTGCAAACCAGCGGCGTGCAACGGCCGCCGATCGGGACTGCGCCGCACAGCTTCGGCGGGCGCAATAACCGGCGCAAGGATGCGCGCTATTGCGCCAGCGGCGGGGCGAAAGTTCAGGAAATGGGGTCGCCGGCCGGACAATGGACCATGATCCACGACATCAGCCTCGGCGGCTGCTACGTCGAGACCACCACGCCGCTCCGCCCGGGAGTGCAGGTAGAAGCGGCGGTGCACATCGGCGACATTCAAATCGCCGCCCGGGGTGAGATCACCGTGGCACACCGGATGGTCGGGATGGGCGTGCGCTTCACCGACATGACACCGTTGAACCGCCAGCGGCTGGAATCCCTGATCGACCAGTTGATCCAAAGCGGGGCGGCAGAAGCGTGAAATACAGTTGTCAGTTATCAGTTCTCAGCGTTTCGCTGCGGGGTAACACCCAGCCAGCAATTTCCACTCAATCCTTAGCTTCCATCTCCCTGCAGCGCCCGGGCGGCGAGTTGCACCTGCTGGTGCATCTTCTGCAGCGAACTGGTGATGGCCGTGGCCTTGTCGGCCAGGCCTCGTTGCTCGGCAACAACTAAGAGGCCGCCGCACTGCTCCTGCAAATTCTGCGCCGCGCCGATGAGGAATGCCAGAGCATCGGCGTGGGGCTTCCACAAGTACGCCGAACTCTGTTTGCTGTCGAATTCGTGCAATTCCGACCGAATGCGGGCCTGGATGGCTACCGTCTGGCGCAGCGCGCCGGCGCAGTCGGCACGGAAGCTCTTTTCGGCCCCATAGTCGGCGCGAAAAGCGTCAAGCTCAGCGTTGCTTAGCACCACGTTCCCGTTGCGCAGCGGCACGACATTGGCGGATTTGGGGTCGGCGGCGAGGACGAAGTTGCGGATGGAATTTTCCATGGTGCGCAGCTTGCCCTGTTCGAGGGCCGGATTGACGCCGGCTGGGAGGGCTCCGCCGACGCCGGGCGCGTGCGCGGTGCGTCCGGTTAGGACACCGGGGACGGGCGTATGGGCCGCGGCGGCTGCGGCGGCGGCATGAGGATGCGCGCTGGTGCGCGAATCCACCGCTTTTTTCAGCTTCGAAATTTTGCGGAATTGTTCCTGCGCGCGGCCGTACTCGGTCTGCATGATTTCGGTTTGCTGCTCCTCGACCGCGGTGAGATGCTGGACGGTGATGTCGCCGTCCACGCGGCTCATGATGCTGCCGCCCTGCTGCTGCACGTTGCTGGCAAATTTCTTGATCTGCTGCGCGGTCTGCTTGAACAACTGGTCGAAGCGGCTGCCGAAGTAGACGTTGTAGGCGGCAATGGTGGAGAGCGCGCGCGGGTGATAGAAGGAATCGCCGAGGCGCTGCTTGATCTCGCGCACCCGCTGGATGACGCCGGAATCCATAAGCTGGTCGAAGTGGCCGTAATCGTCCACCTCCTGGCGGATGAAGGGAAACTCGCGGACCAACTGGCGGTGCTCCTCGGGCAGGGCGGCGGATTCCTCGGAGGCGAGGATGGTGTAGATCTCCTCTTCAAATTCCGAGGGCTCCTCCACGTTCATTTCCATCGGGATCTGCTTCTCGTGCGGGACCAGCGAACGATACAGGAAGGTAACGATGAAATCGGTCTTGTCGCGGTCGGGTTCGAAGCGCGACCTCTTGCGGACGAAGTGGCGCAACAGGGCCTCGGCGGTTTCCTGGGTAGTGGATTCCTTGAGCGCGTCGCGCACCATCAGTGGAGTGATCGCCAGGTCGAGCAGGTTCAGCCAGCGCTCCAGGTCATGAATGGATCTCTCGACGGCGCCCTCGGCCCCGGCCGCCGCGTCGTGCGGTACGGGCACGGGATGGCCGAGAACATCCTCCAGCAGTCCGATGTAGAAAGCATGGACCGCCGCCATGTCGAGCAACTGCTCCACCTGAGTAGGTTGCATCGCATACTCCTGCTGAAGGGTTTGGCCGATCGGGAGTTAGGAGAGTCTAGTGCAGACGAACAGGCGCGGCAAGGGGGAGTAACTGGGTATAGGCAAATTGGGTAATTGAGCAAGTAAATGCGAACCCCCCTTCACTCAATTACCCGATTACGCGATTTCACTTCCGACTACTTGCCGCCCAGCACGAGCTTGGCGATGGTCGCCAACTGCATGTTCGACGTGCCCTCGTAGATCTTGCCGATCTTGCAGTCGCGGAAATATTTCTCCACGGGATAATCCTTGGTGAAGCCGTAGCCGCCGTAGATCTCCACCGCCAGCGAGCAGACGCGCTCCGCCACCTGCGAGGTGAACAGCTTGGTCATGGCGGCTTCCTTGACGAAATTCATGCCGGCGTCCTTCATGCGGGCGGCGTTGTACACCATCAGGCGCGCCGCCTCGATCTCCGTGCCCATCTGCGCAAGCTGGAACTGGATGCCCTGGAATTCGGAAATCGCCTTGCCGAATTGCTTCCGTTCCTGCGCGTACTTGAGCGCGTGCTCCCAGGCGCCGCGCGCTACGCCCATCATCTGCGCCCCGATGCCGATGCGGCCTTCGTTCAAGGTCTCGATGGCGATTTTGTAGCCCTTGCCGACTTCGCCGAGCACGTTGGATTTCGGCACAGGGCAATCTTCCAGAATCAATTCGCAGGTGGAGGAGGCGCGGATGCCGAGTTTGTCCTCTTTCTTGCCGACGGTGAAGCCCGCAAAGTCTTTCTCGACCAGAAACGCGGTGATTCCTTTGTATCCGGCGCTCGGGTCCACGGTGGCGAGCAGGATGAACAGGCCCGCTTCCTTGGCGTTGGTGATCCACAGCTTGCGTCCGTTGAGGACGTAGTCGCTGCCCTTGAGCTCGGCTTTCGTGGTCAGCGCGAAAGCGTCGGAGCCGCTGCCGGCTTCGCTCAACGCGTACGCGCCCACTGTCTCGGTGGCCATTTTCGGCAGGTAGCGCTTTTTCTGGTCTTCGTTGCCCCAGCGCAGCAAGGCGTTGTTCACCAGCGTGTTTTGCACGTCCACCACGACGCCGGCGGAGGCGTCCACGCGCGACAGCTCCTCGACGGCGAGAATGGCTTCGAAGAATGTTCCGGCGCCGCCGCCGAACTGCTCGGGAATCTCGATACCCATCAGGCCGAGTTGGAAGAACTGGTCAATCAGCGCGTGGTCGAACACGCCTTTCTCGTCCATTTCGCGGGAGAGCGGCGCCACTTTTTCTTCCGCGAACCGGCGGACGTTGTCGCGAAAAAGCTGCTCGTCTTCAGTGAGCGCAAGCAGCGGCGCGGGAGTTTCAGAGCGTGGTGCGGCGACTTCGGGCATGGCAAATCCTTGGAAGAAGAATGACGACAGGCGAACTGAGGATTGTAATACGGAAGCTGTCAGCTTTCAGCCGTCAGCGATCGGCAAAAACCGGCACAAGGCTCGTTTTGAACGGACGTTCGAACTAAGTGGCTACGGACGGATCTCGATCGGCGTACCGTCGGGAACCGCGCGCCAAATTTCATCCATTTCTTTGTCGGTGACCGCGACGCACCCATCTGTCCAGTCAATGAAACGATGCAGACGGCCCAACCAGCCCAATCCGTTTGGAAGACCATGGATGAAAATGTCTCCCCCAGGTGATACGCCGCGCTGACGCGCCGCTGCGATTTGCTCCGCGGTCGGATAGGACACGTGCATAGAACGATAGAAGCGGCTGCCTGGATTGTGCCTATCGAGAATGTAGTTGCCTTCGGGTGTCTTGTGATCACCCTGTTGACCCTTATTGCCGACGGGACTACGGCCGAGGGCAACCGAGTAAGTTTTCAGCTGTGTGTTCCCGCCATAGAGAGTCAGTGTGCGTTCCGACTTCACGACCAAGACTCGATCAGCCCGAGCATTGAGAGGCAACGGTTGAGAATGAACGCTGGCGACAATCACTATTGCAACGAGAACCGCAATAACGAACCCGAAGGCGAAGCGTGCTAATCGAGACTTCACGCGGGAATTATAAGGTTTGCAATTGCGGGCGGGGAGTTAATCCCCGGTGGCTGTACTCGGAATGGCAAGCTCGGCCGCCATCTGCCGCTCCTCGCTGGCGACCGCCACGCCGTCGCGATAGGTAACCGTTTTTCCGGAAATCGCGGGCACGCGTTCGCCGGGAACCACGATGCCGACCAGGTTCAGCGGATCGGCAGCCGAGATGGTGATGATCTCGCCTGCGGGTTCCGTGCGGCGCAACGCGCGCAGCGATTCCACCGCCACCGGCAAGGCGTACTGCTCGCCGAGGAAGCCGCTGACGAAGCGGCCGCCGCGGATGTCGCCGCGCGCTTCCATGCGGCGGAAGGCCTGCACCAGCTCGCGCCATTTCGGCAGGATGGCCTCGCGCGCCAGCAGGTCGCGGAAGACCACGCCGTAGCGCGCCAGCAACATGGCGCAGGTGGCTTCGATCATCTTGTTGCGGTCGGGCTGCTCGATGGGATACAGCACCGACCAGCGTCCGGCGGAGTGTCGCGGGCGCGACGTCCTGCCGCTTCCCTGCCCCGAGCGGCGGCGCGGATCGATCAGCGAGCGCAGGTTATCGAAGCCGTCGGCAGTGACGAGCCCGGCGGCAACGAGTTCCCACAGCCCGGTTTCCACTTCCGATTTCAGCTTGCCGGTGCCGCGCACGATGTCGGCGAAAAATGACGCGCCACGCTGCCGCAGAAAGGTGAGCACGTCGCGCGCTCCATGGCTCAGGCCGCGCGCTTCCTCCTCGACGGATTCGGGACGGCGTGGCGTCATCCAATCCGCCTCTTCGCGCACGAAAAACGTGATCGGCGCAACGCTGGTGGGAATCACGCGGCGGCGGCCGTCGTGCGAGTCCTCCAGCGTGGCCGGGTGTGGCGACAACCGTCCCCAGCCGATCGCCCCTGTGAGGCAGAGCTGGTCGAGCTGCTTGGGATCGTAATCGGAGAGGCGGCGCGCCAGCACATGGCGCTCCCAGGAGTTCGCCGGCACTTCGAAGCCCTGCAACTGCCGCAGGACTTCCAGAAGACCGCGTTCGCCGGCCAGTTGCGAGCCGGACGCGACGTGCTGCCAGCGCAGCAGCCAGCGCATGAACTGCGCTTCCGTGACCGGCTCGATCTCTTTGCGCAGCGCGCCGAGCGTCAGGCGGTGAATGCGCGCCAGCAGGCGACGATCGCACCACTCCACGGTCGACGGCTGACGGTCGGCGGTCGGTGGCCGGAACGAGCCGCGCAGAATTGCTCCTGATGACTCCAGACGAAGCAGCGCCTGGTCAATCTCGGTTTCAGGAACGGCAAGCAGCGACGAGAGTTCCGCAGCCGTCGTCGGCCCGATGTGCTGCATCCAGCCGGTGAGCATCTGGAGAAGCGCGTCGGAGCGGTCGATGGTCGATGGCTCATGGCCGATGGCGACCGGTTCGGGGTCGAATGTTACTTCCGGATAGACGGCACGGAATGCAGGGCCGCGTTCGGCAGCGAGCCAGAAGGGATGCCCGCTCACGTGAGCAATAGTGGCGCGCTTCGAAGCGAGCAACGGCGCGAGAAATGGCGTCCATCCTGCTGCGCTTCCCTCAGGGGCTAAAGCCCCCATTTCATTGGCAAGTTTTTCGGCACGGCTGAAGCCGTGCCCCTCCGAAGTTAAATCCTCCGGCAACGCGATCAGCGTGAGCAGTGCGTCGTGCAATTCGTCGGCATCGCGCACGTCGGGCCAGGCTTCCTGCTGCACTTGCGCGATGGCGGCGGGATCAAGACGTCCGACCTCCTGCAAAACGGAGTCCGGCAGCACCTGGCGCATCTGCACGGCGCGAGCGCGACGCTCTTCCAGCGGCGCGTCGTCGAGAAAGGCGTACGGGTTCGCGTTCAGAATTTCGTGCGAGAACTGCGAAGGGACGGGCGTATCCACGGCCAGGCAGCCGATGGAGCCGTCCTGGATGCCGCGCAGCACGGCGCACAGTCCGTCAAGGTCCATGGCCTCGTGGAGGACGTCCTTCATCACTTCCTTCACCAGCGGATGGTCGGGAATCTGGATGTCGCCGGTGATGTTTTCGCCGCAGGCGGCAACGTCGGGAAAGACCGAGGCGAGCAGATCGTCGGCGAGGATGCGCTGCACCTGCGGCGGGATTTTCTTGCCGCCACGGAAGCGCAGCAGCGCGAGCGCGCGAGTGGCGTCCCAACGGAAGCGAGTGCCGAAAACGGGCGCGCCGGTGAGCACCGCCTGCTCCAGCACGCTTTGCACCGTCTCCGGCTGGAGGAAATTGAAAACATCGGCCAGCGGGAAACTGTGCTGCTCGGCGAGCGCGATGTTGAGGCCGTCGTCGGTAGCCGCAGCCTGCAATTCAAAATTGAAGCTGCGGCAGAAACGCTTGCGCAGCGCCAGCCCCCACGCCTTATTGATCCGGCCACCGAAGGGCGCATGAATCACCAGTTGCATGCCGCCGCCTTCGTCGAAAAAGCGCTCGGCGATGATGGTCTTTTGCGTTGGAACTTCACCCAGCACGGCGCGTCCGGCGACCAGGTGCTGGATGGCCTGCTCCGAGCCGGCAGCGTCGAGGCCACACTCTTCTTTTAACCACTCCATGGCTGCGACGACTTCGGGCAAACTGGTGGAGAACGCGACCGGCGAAGTTTTCCCCAGCCGGGCGCTGAGTTCTTGGCGCAGCAGAGCAACGTGTTCGGAAAGCTCGGCAGTGCGCGCCGGAGCTTCGCCCAGCCAAAACGGAATTCCCGGCGGCGCGCCGTGCGCGTCTTCCACCAGGACGCGGCCGGAGGAACTCTCGATGCGGCGAATGCGCCACGAGGTGTTGCCCAGGACGAAGATGTCGCCGGCCATCGATTCGACCGCGAAGTCCTCGTCCACGGTGCCGACCATGGTGCCTTCCGGCGAGGCGACGACCGTGAACAACGCATTGTCCGGAATCGCGCCGCCGCTGGTGATGGCCGCCAAGCGCGCGCCCCGGCGGGCACGAACGCGTCCGTTGATGCGATCGCGATGCAGGAATGCGCCGAAGCGGCCGCGGCGGGCCGAGATGCCCTCGGAAAGCATTCCTAGGATGGCGTCGAAATCCTGGCGCGCGAGATTGCGATAGGGATAGGCGCGGCACATCAGCGCGAAAAGATCGTCTTCGCTCCATGACCCGTTTTCGCTCTGGGCATCGACCTTGCCGTCGACCGTCGACTGTCGACCGTCGACCGAGCCCGCGCATGTCGCCACGATCTGCTGCGCGAGAATGTCGAGCGGCGCATCGGGAATCAGGATGCGGTCAAGCTCGCCATGCTTGATCGCCCGGATGAGGGCGGCACATTCGAACAATTCGTCGCGCGTGGTGACGAACAGGCGGCCCTTGGGAATCGCGCCACGCCAGTGACCGGCGCGTCCGACACGTTGCAGGGCGACGGCGATGGACCGCGGCGAGGCGATCTGGATCACCAGATCGATGGCGCCGATATCAATCCCGAGCTGCAGGGATGCGGTCGCCACCAGCACTCTGAGTTCGCCGTTCTTGAGCTTGTTTTCGGCGGTGAGGCGCAGTTTGCGCGACAAGCTTCCATGGTGCGCGGCAACGGTTTCCGCGCCCAACTTTTCCGCGAGATGATGCGATACGCGCTCCGCCATGCGCCGCGTGTTCACGAACACCAGCGTGGAGCGGTGCTTCCGAACCAGTTCGGCTATGCGCTCGTAGATCTCGTCCCACATCTCGTTGGACGCCACCGCGCCGAGCTCAATGCCGGGGACTTCAATCTGCAAGTCCATGGCACGGCGGTGACCGACGTCCACGATGGCGGGCATGTGTGGCACGGGTCTCTGACCCGTGAGGAAGCGCGCTATCTCCTCAATCGGCTTCTGCGTCGCCGAAAGCCCGATGCGCACCGGCGCCGCGTGCCCACTGCTTTCGATCAGGGCGTCGAGACGTTCCAGCGAAAGCGCCAGGTGCGAGCCGCGCTTGTCGCCGGCGACCGCGTGGATTTCATCCACGATCATCGTGTCCACATCGCGCAGCATGCGGCGGCTCTTCTCCGCCGTCAGCAGGATGTAGAGCGATTCCGGCGTGGTGACCAGGATGTGTGGCGGGCGCTGCAGCATGGCGCGGCGCTCGTGCATGAGCGTGTCGCCGGTGCGAACCGCGGTGCGGATTTCCGGCATCAGCAGTCCGCGCTCGGCCGCCAGTTGAAGAATTTCCCCCAGCGGCACTTCGAGGTTTTTCTGGATGTCGTTGCCCAGCGCCTTCAGCGGCGAGACATAGAGCACCTCGGTGCGGTTCTGGAGATCGCCGGCGAGCGCCTGCCGGACAAGGCGATCAATGCAGGCGAGGAATGCAGCCAGCGTTTTGCCCGACCCGGTGGGCGCGGCAATCAGCGTGGCATGCCGCGCCAGGATGTGCGGCCAGCCCTGCTCCTGCGGCTCCGTCGGACTGCCGAACTTCGCCAGGAACCAATCGCGAACCACAGGATGGGCCCAGGCCAGCGCGTTGTCACCCCGGGAAGACATTCTGCTCATTGTATGTGAAATTCTGAGTTTCGCCAATTGTTCGCTCTTGAGGGTCCTGTCCTAGCAAATTGCGAGACTACACTTCTTGAGAGGGCGCAACCGACCCCTTTAAACCCTCAAATGTGGGGCGCCGAGCGCTGTAATCCGCTCATTGGTCCTTGGAATAGTGGAATACGCTTTCCAGCGGCTTGCCGAACACGGCAGCGATTCGGAATGCGGCTTCCAGCGAGGGCGAGTATTTGCCCTGTTCGATTGCGTTCACGGTTTGGCGAGTGACGTTGATTTTTTCAGCTAACTCCTGTTGCGTCATCTCTCCATGCTCGAAGCGCAGCCGTCGGATTTCGTTGCGGATGGCGCCCATGTCAGGCTCCACGCCGGTATTGGATGATCTGGCAGGCTGAGCGCATGATCTCCGCTGTCACCAGAATGAACAGCAGGGCGTTGGTGTTAAAGAGGATGGGGGGATTGAACGCGCCGAAAAAGCAGGCGAGCGCGACGCTCGTCGCGAGCCCGGCATAGGCGACGCGCATGGCCCGGAGCTCGATCAGTTTGTCGCGTTCGTCGCGCGGAGCCTTGGCTTCCCTGGGGTTGAAGATGGCGACCGCGACCGTCAACGCGATCTGCACAACCACCAGCAAGATGATTGTCTCCAGCAGTCCGCCGAAGTGGGAGCGGCCGGGCTGCGGGCCGGCATGAATGACCGACCAGAAGTAGAAGCCATAAATGCCCGAAATCGAGAGCAACGAGATCCAGGCGCTTTTTTCGCGGAACGACATGAAAACCTCCTCGGCATGTCTACCTTTCGCGACACAATGTATGATATTTTATACTCGATGTCAAGTATGTTTTACTTAGTGCGAAAACTCTGGGGTTTACTCACTTGTAAATTCTCTGGCACTCGACCTCCGGCGTTGCTCAACTCGATTGCTATCATGCAGTACATATGGCTCTCGCGCTCAAGGACATCATCCGCTGCCCCAAGTGCGGTGGCGCCGAGATCGTCTACTCGTGCGAGCCGAAGTGCTGCTTCAACCACGTATGCGCCGATTGCCGCAGCACGTTCGAGATCAACACCGTAAAGACAGGGCAGACAATGACTGCAACCACGACCGTGGAGGAACCCCAGTCTGGCGAGCCGACCACCTGCTGCGCGTCGTGCGAGAGCTTGCGGGTCGCAGTGCTGAGTTCCGAGAACAACATGACGCTGCTCTGGTGCGGCCAATGCGGCGCGATTTCGAAGATGGTGATTGAGGAGTTTGTGGCAGGCAGCTTCTAGGTTATCGGTTGTCGGTTGTCGGTTGGCGGTATTCGGTTACAGAGGAAAGCCACAACCGAGAACCGAACACCGAAAACCGACGACCATTTACAATCCCACGCATGTCCGAAGAACGCGCGCGCAAGATCAAGCTGCTGCTGATGGACGTGGACGGCGTCATGACCGACGGCTCGCTGTGGTTCTTTCCTGCTCCCGCCGGAGCGCGGCAGGAAACCAGGAGTGCCGCCGGCAAATTCGCGGACGCCGGCGGTTACGCCATCTCCAGCGCCAGCTTTGTAGAAGCCAAAGGGTTCCATGCGCACGACGGCACCGCGATCTCGCTGGCGCGCCTGGGCGGGCTCAAGACCGGCCTCATCACCAAGCGCATCTCCGACACGGTGGCGCTGCGCGCCCGCGACCTGCGCCTCGACCATGTCCACCAGGGAATCGCCGACAAGCTCACCGTCTTCCACCAAATCCTGCGCCAGGAGAAACTCTCCGCCGAACAGGCCGCTTACATCGGTGACGACATCATTGATCTGCCGATCATGGAGCATTGCGGGCTGGCGATTGCGGTGCCGAACTCGCGTGCGGAGGTGCTGCAGGCCGCCCATTTCGTCACCGAACATCCCGGCGGACACGGCGCCGTGCGCGACGCGGTGGAATTCATTCTCAAGGCGCAGGGAAAGCTGCAGCAGGTAATTGACAGCTACCTACAAGGCAGGTCGCCGGAAAAAAAGACGGGCAAAAAAAATTAAGCCCACCGAACGCTCGCTTGGGGCGTGCTGGTTAAGCGTTCGGCGGGCCACCGTTTCCCCTTACTCACCTGTTGCTTTCAGGAGGCACCTGTATAGACGCCACCGCGCCGAAAAAGTTGTCTGCAAATTGTAAAGAATTGTCTATTTACAGATCGCCAGCGCGCGCCCCCTACCTTATTGCGGAATTACCGCCGGTTTGCTGCTCATCAGCTCCGCGAAGCGCGGATCTTTTCTGAGCGTGGCAAATTCCTGGTCCTGGTAGACGGAATCAATTTCCTTGTAGCCGTCTTCCATGGCTTTGCGGAGGTACACCAGGGAGCGGTCGAGGTCGCCGGACTTGGCGTAGATGCGCGCCAGCACGAAGGAGTAATAGGCGCGGTCCTCGGGTGAGGACATGTGCGCCGTGATGCCGGTTTGCGACCGGTGTTCGAAAACCTCGGGATCGATCTGCATGGCGCGCGCGTACTCGTTGATGGCCGCGGGAAATTCCTTGAGCCCAAAGTAAGCGGTGCCGAGGTTGCTGTGGTACGACGCATTCTCTTCGCGGATCGCCAGCGCCTTCTGGTACTCGCTCACTGCCTTGCGATAGTTCTTGAGTGCGCCGCCGGGAACCGACCTGCCGGCCCGATCGGCGAGGGCCTGCTGCTGGGCGCCGGAGATGTAGTACACCGCCCCGCGGTTGTTGTAAGCCTCGGCCAGCTCGGGGTCGAGCTTGATGGCGAGATCGAAGCTCTTGATGGCATCTTTGTGACGGCCGAACTGCAGTTCGGTAATGCCGATCTTGTTCCACAGGCCGGCGCTGGGAGCTTTCTTGATGGCAGCGCGGTAGTAATCAATCGCGTCGGCATAGGACTTCTCGGCGCGAAGCTTGTCGGCCTGGATCTCCAACTGTGGTGCGCTTGCCGAATGAGATGGCGGACCGACGCGCGCCGGCCGACGCGCCGCTTCTTCCCTGGCCGGCGGATTCTGTGTCCCGGTGGGCGGAGTCTGTGCCGCCGATGCACCCAGGAAAATGGTGAGGGTCGCAATCGAGAGCAGCGCCGTATGACGGTCCATGGCGAATCCTCCCTGCACCAAGCACGGCTCGGACCCCTTGCTCCCCGACTCAGTGCGGTTTGTTGCCGCCGTCCTTCTGCTCTGGCGGTGAGGACGGCTTGTCGTCGCCTTTGAAGATACCTACTATTTTGCCGAAAAACCCCTTCTTTTTGTCTTTCGAATCCTGGGAGGCCGGAGCCGGACCGGCTGCCGGCGCGGGCATCGCAGGGCGCACGGTCGTGCTGGTGGCGCCAATGATGGGCGGCGGGGGCGTGGGAGCGGGACCAAAGATGCGCGTCAGGATGCCGCGATGTTCGCCCATGGCCTGGTCGCAACTGTCCTTGGGCTCGGTACCGGCAATGAAGGCCACGGTGTAGGTGTCCGGACAAGCCTCGGTCGCCAGGCGGTTGGTGGCCTTATCGAGCCGAACATCCACCACGCCGGCCGGCTCCTGGAACGGCTGCACGTCCCTGTACGCGGGCAGCTTGACGGCGCGCTTCATGAACTCGGCCCAGATGGGCGCGGCCGTACTCGATCCGCTCAGGCGGAGATCGCTGTAGTCGTCGTACCCGACCCATACGATGCACAGCAGGTTGCTGGTGTATCCGGCAAACCAGGCGTCATGCGAGGTCCCGGTTTTTCCCGCCGCGGGCGCGCTGAAGCCCAGGCCGCGGACGCCGGCCGCGGTGCCGTTGTTGATCACGCCTTCCATCATCGTGGTCATGACGTAGGCCACGCGCGGGTCAAGCACCGGGGTGCGCTCCGCCTGGAAGTTTTCCACCAGTTCACCGTGAGCATCGCGCACCGAGCTGGCCAGCATCGGCGAGACGCGCACGCCCCCATTGGCGAAGACGGTGTAGGCGCCGGCGATATCGAGCGGGGTAGCGTCATAGGCGCCCAGCGCCATCGCGGGCGTCGGCTGCACCGACTTGATGCCGGCGGCGCGCGCCAGCGCCGCCACTTTGTCGTAGCCCACCTGCTCCGCCAGCTTCACCGTCGCGTTGTTCAGCGACTGCGCCAGCGCGAAGCGCGCCGAGACCACGCCGTGATACTCGTCCTTGTAGTTGCGCGGCTCGTAAATCTGGTCGCCATAGGTGTAGGTGCCGGGCGAATCGTCAATCAGCGACGCGGGCGTGATCGCATTCCCGTCGCCGTTGAGGGCGGTGTTGACCGCCGCGGCATAGACGAACGGCTTGAACACGGAACCGGTGGGGCGCCGCGCCACCGCATGATCCAACTGGCTGAAGCCGTAATTACGGCCGCCGACCAGCGCCAGCACGTCGCCGCTGTGCGGATCGATCGCAATCAGCGCGACCTGCGGCATCGGGCCGGGAACGACCTTCACCTCGGTCTTGGCATTTTTGCCGCTGCCGACCTTGATCCGGCGCGTGCGCAACCTTTCCGCCTGCGCGTCCACCTGCTTGATCCCTAGCTGCACCGCCTCGGCGGCCGCTTTCTGCAGGTCGGGATCGAGCGTCGTATAGATCCGGTAGGAGTTCTCGCTCAGGTCGCGTTCGCTGTAGCGGCTGAGCATGCTGTCCTTCACCAGGTCCACGAAGTACGGCGCATCGCTGGCCTCCACATTCGGGGGCGCAAGCTTGAGCGGCGCCGCCTTGGCTGAATCGGCCTGGGCGCGAGTGACGGCGCCGGTGTCCACCATGGCCTCCAGCACCAGGTTGCGCCGTTCCTGGGCGCGCTCGGGATGCCGGTACGGTGAAAGATAGCTGGGACGCTGGATCAGGCCGGCCAGCAGCGCCGCTTCCGGCAGGCTGAGGCTCTGGATGTCTTTATTGAAGTAGGAGCGCGAGGCCTCGGCGAAGCCGGTGATGGTGTACGAGCCGCGCTGCCCGAGGTCCACCTGGTTGGCGTAGAGCGAGAAGATCTGCTCCTTGGAGAGCTTCTGCTCGAGCTCGATGGCGATCAGCATTTCGGTCAGCTTGCGCTTGATGGTCTTCTCCGGAGTGAGGAAGAACATGCGCGAGACCTGCATGGTGATGGTGGACCCGCCCTGCCGGCGTGCGCCGCCCTGGCGCATGTCAACCCACGCCGCCTGCATGAAGCGCCAGTAGTTCACACCGCCGTGCTGGAAGTAACGGCGGTCTTCGACGGACGTCACCGCGTCCACCAGCACCTTGGGGATGTCCTTGTATTCCACGAGCTGGCGCTTGAAGCGCTGTTCCGTGTCCACCGCCGTGATCATCGTGGGTTCCAGCTCGTAGGCGGAGAGATCGCGACCGTTGGCGCCTCCGGTGCCGACAATGCGCTCAATCTTGCCGCCGGACTCGCGCACCACTGCCCCGTCCTGGTTGTGGTAGGACTCGGGGCCGGGATGGATCTCGATGCCGCGCGCGAGCAGCCGGTAGCTGCCGACGCCGCTGGACTGGTCGGCGTCAATGTAGCCGGCACGGCGCAACTGGTTCGCGATTTCCTCCGCGGTAATGCCCTCGCCGACCCAGACGCTGGCCGGACGCGCGTAGATTTTCGTCGCATTGGTGAAAATTTGGCCGTGCAGGCGGCGGTCGATGATCCTCTCGTACTTGACGTAATAGCCGACGAATACGCCCAGCACGACCAGCGTCACCACCAGAAAGAACGTGGTGGCGACCCGCACGATCGGATCGGACAGGCTGAAATGGCTGACCGGGGCGGGCGACGAGGAACGCGCATCCCTGGCGGGGGCCTTGGCCCGCGGAATTTTAAGCTTAATGGCCACTCTGAAGCCCTGCGCCCGATATGGCGCGGTTCCCTTCCATGATGCCGGCTGCCACTCCTCCACCTGATTCAGACGGCGGCGCGCCCAAAAACGTTATCCAGCCGCTGCCACGATCGAAGGGCACGGCAAATCGTGGACTCCAGGCCAGAATCTGCGCTTATTGTAAATCATCGCCGCCGCCGAGGAGATGGGCTGTCCAGCCAGTGGTTGTGAGTCGGTAGTAACAATCGCTGCTCGCAGGGACGGGCCGCGGACGAGGTTCGGCTAGTAGCTCTTGTTTTTCGAGGAAGGATGGAAATTCAGGTCCACCGGGTACACGGGCAAGTCCACGTGCACGGTGTAATCGAGCCAGATCGCCACCGATTGGCCGTTGCGCTCCACGTTAACCTGTTCGCGAGTGACGGGAACATCCAGTTCTTTGCACTTTTTCCAGATGGTATCGCGCATTTCCTCGACCGATTTTGGAGTGTACGTGTTCATGCGCGCCTCGTCGGTGATCGCGTCCTGAAGCTGATAATTGTTGTAATACGGCGGAACCAGCTTCCACACCGAGACCACAACGGCGACGATGAATACGATCCCAAAGACCGCCCGAAGAGTTTTCATGCCCTATGTCCCCCTCCGGTCAGGGTGGACCCGGCTATTCCGGAGCATCTTTTCAAGGATGTCAGTAATTTCCGGGATACTAGCATCCAGAGACTTGCGTGTCGAGCGCTGAAACACCTCAACTTTGCCCTCCGCCAGCTTCTTTCCGATGGTGATGCGGAACGGTATGCCGACCAGATCCGCATCCTTGAACTTCACGCCCGGACGCTCGTCGCGATCGTCGAGCAAGACGTCGAAGCCGGCGGCCTGGAGCTGCTGCGCGATCTCCCCCGCGGTGGTAAGCAGCTTGGCGTCCGACACATTGGTGGGCGTGACCACCACTTCGAACGGCGCAATCTGCGGCGGCAGGAAAAAGCCGTCGTTATCGTGGTTTTCCTCGATGGCCGCGGTCAGGATGCGCTCGATGCCGATCCCGTAGCTGCCCATGATGGGAGTGACTTCCTTGCCGTCCTTGTCGAGCACGCGCGCGCCCATCGATTCCGCGTACTTGTAGCCGAGCTTGAAGATGTGTCCGATCTCCACCGCCTTGGCGACCTTGAGCGGCGTGCCGCAGTTGGGACAGCCTTCACCGGCTTCCACCGCGCGCAGGTCGGCCCACATCTCGTCGGAAACAGGAAAATCCCGCTGCGGCGTGACGTTGCGCAGGTGGTAGTCCTGCTTGTTGGCGCCGGCGATCAGGTTCTTGCGGCCCAGCAGCGCGCGCTCTACCAGCACCTTGGCCTTGATTCCCTTGTACGCCCAATTCTCCGATCCGATAGGGCCGAGAAATCCGGCGGGCGAGCCGAACACCGCCTCGATTTCCTCCGGGCGCATGGGACGAAAGTCGGTGGTGCCGAGGGCGCCGGATAATTTCGCTTCATTGAGCGAGTGGTCGCCCCGCAGGAAGGCAACCACCGGGACCTCGCGTGGCTTGCCGCCTTCAGCGTCGGTCGCCATCAGCGCCAGCGTCTTCATCTTGTTCTTGGGCGACACGCCGAGAAACCTGGCGACCTCCTCGATCGTTTTCATCCCCGGCGTGTGCACCAGCGCGGGCTTGCCGTCGCCCACGTCGGGATAATCTTCCACCGCATCCAGCCGCGAGGTCGCTTTCTCCAGGTTCGCCGCGTACTTGCAGCTCGGACAGCTCACCACCAGGTCTTCGCCGGCGTCGGTGTACACCATGAACTCGTGCGACTGCGAACCGCCCATCGCGCCCGAGTGCGCTTCCACCACCACGTACTGCAATCCGCAGCGGTCGAAGATGCGGCAGTAGGCGTCGTAGTGCTTCTGATAGGACACGTCGAGTCCCGCCGCATCCAGATCGAAGGAGTACGAATCCTTCATAGTGAATTGCCGGACGCGCAGCAGGCCCGACTTGGGGCGGGGCTCGTCGCGGAACTTGGACTGGATCTGGTACCAGATCTGCGGAAGCTGCTTGTAGCTGCGCAGCTCGCGGCGCGCGATCGTGGTCATGACCTCTTCTTCCGTCATGCCCAGGCAGAGATCGGCGCCCTTGCGGTCCTTCAGGCGAAACATGTTGTCGCCCATCACCTGCCAGCGCCCGCTCTCCTGCCAGATTTCCGCCGGATGCAGCGCCGGCAGATTGAATTCCTGCCCGATCTTGTCCATCTCCTCGCGCACAATCTGAGTGATCTTGAGCATGGCGCGCTGCCCGAGAAAGAGGTGCGAGTAAATTCCGGCGGCGAGTTGGCGCACGTAGCCCGCGCGCAGCAGGTACTTGTGGCTGGCGACCTCGGCGTCGGCCGGGGCTTCGCGCAGCGTCGGGATGAATAATTGCGACCAGCGATACATGAACGTGCTCTCCGCGATCAGTGAATCTCTGATTCTAAACGATTGATGTGCATGGGCCAATTTTCGAAAGTGGCGTAACATTCGTGACCATGGACTGGTCTTCTCCGTGGATTTGGGTGCCAGTACTTGCGATTGGTATCGTACTGGTCATCGGAATTCGTACTTACAGTAGCCGCAAACGTAACAAGAAAGTACGGCGAGTGCTGGTCGGGATGGGTTTTCGCCCCGGGCCTCGTAAGGCTTTTTCGAAAGCAGCCAAAAAGAAGCTGCCACTGCTTCGCAAAGGCCACAGCGGCATTTTCTCCAGAGTATTCGTCAAGGAAGGCCCTGCGGAAATCATCGTTTTCGACTACAGATATACATTTGGCATACCTCTGTTGGCTGCGCGTTACGTTTGGCAAACCGTGGTTGCGATTTCCGTGCGAGATACGGGTCTGCCAGATTTTCAACTGGCGCCCGCGACATCCCTCGACAAAGTCGGATGGAAAATTGGGTCGGATCGGATTCGAACAGGTGACGATCAGTTCGACGGGCGCTATTGGTTGCGAGGACGCGATGTGCGTGGTATCGAATACGTATTCAGACCTCCGATTCCACACATCATCGCGTCGCACGATCCGGAACACATGCTGTCCGTAGAACACGGAGGCGACTGGTTACTGGTATTTGCAGAAAGCAGCATGCTCGATCCTAGCGCCATTCCACGATTAATCACTACTGCCGGTGAGCTAGGTAATGAACTGTCAAACGGTCAGCATAAAGTAACGCGATGATTTTCTTGCTCGCATGCGCACTGGCGCCGCAGAAAATCCGTTTCAACTCTCCGCCCTGGCTGTTCTGGACGATGTGGCTGGGCTTCCTCTGCCTGGTCGTGCTCATGCTGTACGTCAAATCACGGGAGACGAAAAAACGGCGCGAGGGTCTGCAACAATTCGGGATGGAAAACGGTTTTCTCTTTTCGGAGAAGCTCGACGATGAGCTGGCCGCGCACCTGGCGGAAATTCACTTCAACGCCGCACAACTGGAATATGCGCCGCACTACAGCAATGTGCTCCAGGGCAGCGCCGGCGGTGGCGACGCGGTCATCGCCGATAGAACCGTTGGCGCGGGGAAAAGCCGGACCATAACCACCGTCGTCGCCTTCAACATGAAGACGCCGCTGCCCACCTTCATGGTCTGCTGGGAAAACGTGCTTTGGCGTTTGGCGGATAAGGTCGGATACTCGGATATCCGCATTGACGGCGCGCCGGACTTCTCAGAGCGTTTTTTCCTTCACGGAAAGGACGAGGCGGCGGTGCGCGCGCTGTTCACCCCGGAGGTGACGCAGGCGTTCGAGCAGTTGGATACCAAGGTTCATTTCTCCGTCAGCGGGTCGGGCCCGTGGCTGGTGGTGTATCGCCCGGGCCGATTGATTCCGGTGCAGCAACTGCGCGATTTTCTGCAGCCGGCGGAGTCCTTGGCGAATGCGTTCCGGCGCGCCAGATCAACCGATGTGTTTGGGTGAATCGCGATCACCCGCTGATCACCATGAAGAATGGAATGTTCCAAAAGATGCTGCGCCAGGTGCGGCGCATTCCCCGCGGCAAGGTCGCGACCTATGGCGACGTCGCGTATGCCGCAGGATTCCCCGGCGCGGCGCGTCAGGTCGCGTGGGCGCTGCACGGCTCCAGCGGATTGCCGTGGCAGCGTGTGGTCGGCGCCGGCGGCAAAATCCTGCTTACCGGCGAAGCCGCCATGGAACAGCGCTTCCGCCTGGAAAATGAGGGCGTGAAATTTGTCGGCTTGAAGGTGGACATGCGCGCGCACCACTTCAGCTTTTTCGTAAGGTCGAAGACGAGGACGGCGAGGAAGAAGCGGCGGTGAGAGCTGGTCGTTCGGTCTTTCGGTCTATCAGTCTATCGGTCCATGCGTCTAACGGCAGTTTCCGAGTGACCGAAAGACCGATCGACCGACAGACCTATTCCCCTGCCAGGTGCGTCAACAGTTCCTTGCCCACCTTCTGCAATTCCCCAAACAGCCGCTGATATTCCACGAACAGCCGGTTCAACTCCAGCGAACGGTCGGGCGAGAGCTTGGCGCGCAGCATCATGTCGCGCACATGGACGGGGTTCGGAAGGACCGCGTCTTCCTTGAGTTCCTCGAGGGCGGTGTTGATGTCGTAGTGATACATAGGAATTTGCAATTGGTAATTCGTAATTGCCCGGCTTGCTAGTTGGTCGGATGAATCCGAAGTGTCTGCGGATACAAATCAAATTGCAAATTACCAATTACAAATTGCAAATTAGACCATTTCCGTGCCCCACAAATCATGCAGGTGAATGATGCCTTCCAGCCGGCCGCCGTCGCCCACCACCGCCAGCGACGTGATCTTTTTCTGTTCCATGACGTTCAGCGCGGCGGCGGCGAATTCGTCGGGGCAAATCGTCTTCGGGTCGCGCGTCATGCATTCGCCGGCGGTCAGGTCGAGCACGTCCTTGCCGCGCCGCTCCAGCAGACGCCGCAGGTCGCCGTCGCTGATGATTCCCAGCAGCTTGTCACCATCGGTGACCAGGGCCACGCCCAGCTTCTTGCGCGACATTTCGTAGATCACTTCCGACATCGGCGTCTGCGGCGTCACCCGCGGGATGGCATCGCCGGTGTGCATCAGCCGCGAAACCCGCGCCAGTTTCTTGCCCAGCTTGCCGCCGGGATGCAGGTCGGCAAAATCTTCTTCCTTGAAGCCGCGTTTCTCCGCCAGCGCCACGGCCAGCGCGTCGCCGAGCGCGACCATCGTCGTGGTGGACGCGGTGGGCGCCAGGCCGAGGCTGCACGCCTCCTGCGCGACCGAACAATCGAGCGTGATGTCGGCCGCCTGCGCCAGCGTGGAGCGCAGTGCGCCGGTCATCGCCACCAGCTTCACATCGAGCCGCTTGATGTTAGGCACCAGGTTCAGGATCTCTTCCGTGTCGCCGCTCTGCGAGAGCGCCAGCACCACGTCGCCGCGCACGATCATCCCCAGGTCGCCGTGCACGGCTTCCACCGGGTGCATGAACAGCGCCGGCGTGCCGGTGGAGGACAGCGTCGCCGCGATCTTGCGCGCCACCAGCCCGCTCTTGCCCATGCCGGTGACCACCACGCGCCCGCCGCAGGAGTACAGACAGTCCACCGCGCTGGCAAACGCCTCCGCCATCGGTCCGGCAAGGCGGTCGGCGAGCGCGCGCAAGGCCTCAGCCTCGATGCGGACCACGTTTTCGCCGATCTTGTGCATGAGGAAACGACCAGATGTTAGCAGATCACCGCGCCCGTGCCGGTTTCCACTTCTTCAGGAACGCGATCAGGTCGTCGGGATCCATACTGCGCGCTTTTTCGAACTCCCCGTGCTGCTGGCTGTAGAGCAGGGTGCCGTCGGGCGCCAGCACCGCCAGCGCAGGCACGCCTTTATCGATTGGTACTTTGTATTTCTGCGCCACATCCAGGTTTTTGTCCATCTGTCCGATGTCCACGTGCACCACGATGAAATTGCCGCCTACCAGCGGTGCGACGTCGGCCTGGTGAAACGCCGCCTCCAGCACATGGCAGTCGTAACACCAGTTGCCGCCGAAGTCGAGGATCACGCGCTTGTGCATGCGCGCAGCCTTCGCCAGGGCCGCACGGATTTCCGCCTTGGCGTCGGCATCTTTTTCGTACAGGTGCGGATTCAGTTTGCCCACCGGTCGCATCTTCAGCACCGGGGTGTGACTGCTGGCGACTATGCGCCATCCCTGTGGCTGCTGCTGCCAGCCTTGCTGTTCGAGCACGTACCGCTCCCGTGTGCCCGCCGCCGTCATGATGCGAAACGAAACTTCGATTGTGACCACAACCAGTCCCTGCTTGTCGTCGGTGCTCGCCACCTTCGTCGCCAGCCCGATCATTCCGGCAGCTCTCGTCTGCCGCCAGAATTCGATCTCGGAGCTGATGGGCAGTTGTTGCTTGCCATCGGAAGACAGCACGTAAGCCGGCGGGTTGCTGGAATAGAGACTCTGGACCGCGGCGTCGTCACCCACGGTGAAACCCGTTTTCCAGCGCTCCAGCGCGGCCGCCAGTCCGGGCGGCGTGGTCTGCTGTGCGGCGCAGACCAGCGTGATTGCGAACATGAATGCAAGCAGGCGGATGATTTGGCGCATGATGGCTCTTCCTGAAAAATCCAGTTATACCGCATTGCTGCGGGCTGCGGTGACCGCCGCGTGCACGGCTTGCAGTTCCTGCAGCACCGGGCGCAGCCATTTCAGGTCGAGCGCGTTGGCGCCATCGGAGAGCGCGGCTGCGGGATTGTCGTGCACTTCGATGAACACTCCATCGACCCCGGCAGCCACCGCGGCGCGCGCCAGGATCGGGATAAATTCGGGCTGGCCGCCGGACTGAACCACACCATCCCCACCCTGCGCTTCGCGCAAGGGTGGGCCACCCGATGACGGCAGTTGCACGGAGTGCGTCGCGTCGAACACCACCGGCGCGAACTGGCGCATGATGGGCAGCGAGCGCATGTCGACCACCAAGTTGTTGTAGCCGAACGATGACCCGCGCTCGGTGAGCAGCACGCGCTGGTTGCCCGACTCGCGTACCTTCTCCACCGCGTGCCGCATGTCCCACGGCGAAACGAACTGCCCCTTCTTGATGTTCACCGCGCGCCCGGATTTCGCCGCCGCGATCAGCAAGTCGGTCTGGCGGCAGAGGAAGGCGGGAATCTGCACCACGTCCACATATTGCGCGACTTCGGCCACATCGTGCGCGTCGTGCACGTCGGTGAGTACCGGCACGTGCACCGTATCGGCCACCTTGCGCAGGATTGCCAGCCCTTCCTTCATTCCCGGGCCACGATAGCTCTTCACCGAAGTGCGGTTCGCTTTGTCGTAGCTGGCTTTGAAGATGTACGGCATTTTGAGCGCACGCGCCACCCCGGCAATGCACTCCGCCATCTTGAGCGCGTGCTCTTCCGACTCAATGACGCACGGCCCGGCGATGAGGAACAGCCCGCCGTCGCCAATCGTCACGTCGCCGACTTTGAAGGAAGAAGACATTAGCCGCAGATTAACGCAGATCAACGGGGATTCTAACGACAACCCCAGAGATTAGGCCACTACGAACGGCTGACCTTCTCCGGCCTCAAAAACATCTCCACTTCCGCCGCGCTCCTCTGCTCGCGGCGCCGCTGCCGGTTTTCGTACGCCGCCTTGATGAACGCTACAAACAGCGGATGCGGCTCCAGCGGCTTCGACTTAAACTCAGGGTGGAACTGGCAGCCGAGGAAGTACGGATGCTCCTCCTGCGGCAACTCGACAATCTCAACGTAGGTGCCATCCGGCGTGGCGCCGCTGATGCGCAGGCCGGCGGCAATCAGCGGCTGCTCGTACTCGCGGTTGAACTCGTAGCGATGCCGGTGGCGCTCGCTGATTTCATTCGTGCCGTACGCCTGCGCCGCCAGCGAGCCCGGCTCCAGCTTGCAGATCCACGCGCCCAGGCGCATGGTGCCGCCCAACTCTTCCACGCCGCGCAGTTCGCGCAGCTTGTAGATGATGCGGTGCGGCGTGGCGGGATCGAACTCGCTGGAGTTGGCGTTCTCCAGCCCGACCACGTTGCGCGCGAATTCAATGCACGCCGTCTGCATGCCCAGGCAGATGCCGAAGTACGGAACCTTGTGCTCGCGCGCGAAGCGGATTCCGTTCAGCATGCCGGCAATGCCGCGCTTGCCGAAGCCGCCCGGCACCAGGATGCCGTCGTAACTCTCGAGCTGCGATTCGTATTCGGGGCCCTTGGTCTCCAGCCCCTCGGCCTCGATCCAGGAGACGTTCAGCTTCAAATTCTGCGACAGCGCGCCATGCACCAGCGCTTCCTTCAGTGACTTGTACGAGTCCTCGTATTCCACGTACTTGCCGACCAGCGCGATCGAGACCTCGTCCTTCGGATTGTTGACCCGGCTCAGCAGCTCTTCCCAGCGGCTGATGTCGCGCACTCCGCCGTCAATGTGCAGGTAGCGCAGCACCAGCTTGTCGACGCCCTCGCGCGCGAAGGTCAGCGGCACCTCGTAGATCGAGTTGACGTCGATGGCGGTAATCACCGCTTCTTCTTCCACGTTGCAGAACAGCGCGATCTTCTGCTTGATGTCCTTCGACAGGAAGCGGTCGGTGCGGCACAGCAGGATGTCGGGCTGAATGCCGACGCTCAGCAATTCCTTCACCGAGTGCTGCGTCGGCTTGGTCTTCAGTTCGCCGGCGGCGCCGATGAAGGGCACCAGCGTCACATGCACGAACAGCGTCCGTTCGCGCCCCAGGTCCTGGCGCATCTGGCGAATGGCCTCGATGAACGGCAGCGATTCGATATCGCCCACCGTGCCGCCGATCTCGATAATGCACACGTCTACATCCGTCGAGACCTTTTTCATCGCCGCTTTAATTTCATTGGTGACGTGCGGAATCACCTGCACCGTCTTGCCCAGGTAATCGCCGCGCCGTTCCTTGGCGATGATCTGCTCGTAAATCTTTCCCGTGGTCCAATTGTTGTCGCGGGTCAGCTTGGCGTGGGTGAAGCGCTCGTAGTGGCCGAGATCGAGGTCGGTCTCCGCGCCGTCGTCGGTGACGAAGACTTCTCCGTGCTGAAACGGCGACATCGTCCCGGGATCCACGTTGAGATAGGGATCGAATTTCTGCAGGTTGACCTTGAGGCCCCGGCTCTCCAGGAGGCATCCGATTGACGCCGCCGCCAGGCCCTTGCCCAGGGAAGAAACCACACCACCGGTTATGAAGATGTATTTGGCCGACACGCTTCGACCTCTCGCGCTGAATTTTTGAAGGATACTTCGCCCAGGCCGTGGTTGGGGTTTGCCTGGGAACCGCTTGTGGGGTGCACGACCAATTATGCCAGAAAAAGGTGCGAAAAGGAACGCCTCACAATGCACCAATATAGGTGCAATAGCGACGCGACTTTCGCGTTGTTCCGTGGTCTAACCATGCAGAGCTTCGGAAGAAAGCGGATAATTTGATCATGCGCTGGCCGGTTTTGTCTCGGGGTCTCGTCGTCGCCTTTGGCCTGCTGATCTCCCTTTCCTCGCCGGCCCAGCGCACTGGCTCGCCAAAATCCAAGCCGCCGGCCAAGCCCGCTGCGGCGGAGCCTGCCCCCAAGCCTTGCCCCTTCTCCCTTCCCGACAGTCCCTCGCACCGCATCGTGCTCAAGGACGGCAACTACCAGACGGCAAGCAAATGCGAGCTGATCGGCGAGCGCGTGCATTACATGAGTACCGAGCGCTCCGAGTGGGAAGACCTTCCAGTCTCCCTGGTGGATTGGGACGCCACGAATAAATACGAACTGGGCCAGGGGGAGCCAAAGAAGAGCGCCGAGGCCGCCGCCGTGGACGCCGAGGAAGAGGCCGAGCGCCGGCTGGAAGAGGAGAAGTCCCCAGAGATCAAGCCCGGCCTGCGCCTGCCCTCGCAAGGCGGCATCTTCCTGCTCGACGTTTATCGTGACAACCCGGAACTGATCGAACTGGTGCAAAACGGCGGCCAGCTCAATCAGAATCGCAAGAGCAACATCCTGCGCGCCGCCATCAATCCGCTGTCGAAGGCCAAGCAGACGATTGAAATCAAGGGTCCGCGCGCGGCGGTGCAGGCGCACGTCCCGCAACCCGCGATTTACGTCAACATTGACGCCGACCAGGATGCCCGCACCGGCCCCGGTGCTCGGGACCTCTCCGACCATTTCCGCATCGTGCGCGCCACCTCCAAGAAAGATGCGCGCGTGGTCGGCGCCGTTGAAATCGCCGTGTATGGGAAAGTGAGCCAGAAGCAAAATTACGTCCAGACCCGCTCCGAGACGCTGAACAGCCAGTGGACCAAGGTGGTCCCGGTACAACCACTCGACCCCGGCGAGTACGCGCTGGTGGAGATGCTGGGCAAGGACGTCAACATGTATGTCTGGGATTTCGGCGTCAGCCCCTCCGCGCCCGAGAACGCCAGTGCCTGGAAACCTGCGCCGGTGGCCAACACCGAAACCGGCACGCGCGAGAGCCCGGCGCTGAACAAGCGACCGCCGAATGAGTAAGTGGTCAGTGGTCGACAAGGCATGGAAGCAGTCGGTCAGTAGCTCAGTGCGTCAGTTTGTCAGGAACTACTTACTGAATAACTGACACCCACGGTTGCGACAATGTTCGTGCTACGACTGTGAGTACGGGAATTGTATGTCAGCAGCGGGAGGTGGAGGGATACGGCGGGACTTCGCGGGTTAAGCGCCGCTGAATCAGTGACCTGTGAGGCAGGAAGTCGGATGAACCGCCGAACCGCAAAACGGGAATTACGTGTCAGCAACTCAGCTATTTCGGCACATCGTTTCCTACAGAATCAACAACTTAGAGAATTGTAAAGCGGCAATCCAACGGCAACGCCTTCTGACGCCCGTGCGGAGCCTATAACCGTCTGAGCGCACGGGAGTTACAAGGCGGCAACGGTCGAAAATCGCGGCAGACAAGCGGCAATCCAACGGCGGTGCTCGTGGGACGAAAAATGCAACTTTTCGAGGACGTGATACCTTGGCTGGTTCGGCAAAAAAAAAGCCGGCGCGGAAGCGCCGGCATCACCGGAGACACGGTCCGGCGGTCTAATCTTCCAGTCGTCCTGGCCTCGGCAGGTCGCAGTCCTGGAGATCGTAGTAGGCGAGCGTTTGCAGGATCCCGCCGCGGACCCGAGGTTCCCACACGCCCTCACATTTTCGAATCTCTTCGATGAAGGCGGAGCGGTCGCCCGCAACCGCGAGCGCTGGCGCCAGCGCCACTGTTTTTTTGCGACGCTTCGCCAAGGCGAGAAACCACGCATCGATGCCAACCCGGCCAATCTTAAAGTCCCCGTCTGAATGGACCCCGATCTCACGCCCTTCGGTGCCGAACTCCGTCACTGCCTCCGCGATCAGCAGGCTCGCCGGTACGCCCGTCGTGCGCTGTGCCACTTGCGCCGGCAGCACAGCATGAGTGAGGAAGTGTGCGAAGTAGATGTGATCCACGATCTTGTTCGGGAGGAGATTTTTCTTTGCGAACCGCGCCGGCCATAAATCGATGACGCCATCGATCGAGTGCCGCAGTTGGAGCATCTCGCCCTTGTCCGAATTCCTGGCCGCTCCTAGTGCAGCCCCGGCAGCGATCAGCAGCTTGGCATCGTCCTCGTTCCAGGTTTGTCCGATCAGCAGCACGTCTCCGTTCGGTTCGCGAATCCCGATGTCGAAGTAGTCATACTCAGCGTCGGGCCGCGCTGTGATTTCCCACTGTGTATCGCCGGCCTTCAATGATCGCCGCCTGACTTTTTCACCCGTAGCAGGACCCGGCGGCGGGAGTTTTGCGATGAAATGGTGCGCCAGGCGCGTCTTTCGCGGGGTTGGGGGTTTTGCGGTTTTCTTCTCTTTCCGACTCGGCTTCATATTGTTGCCTCCGTGCGGCGCGCGGGGCGCCGCCTCTGAGGCACGCTAAGTAGATTAAAATGCGGTCAACGTGTTGCGTGCCAATCCCACGCTTCCCGCCAGGCTTCGTCGGGTGTTTCATGCACCCGGCGGAGCCGCTTTCAGTCTGAAGTCTACGCCGCGCGCCGGCTGCGCTTCGCGCTGGACCTCCACAACCCAGCGCGCTTGAGCAGGGCCTTCAGCGCCCATCGCACGGGCTGCAATTGCGACCAGGTGCGCAGCGCCGTGCCTGAATTCGGCGCCAGCGGCGAACTCGGGCCGGTGAGCCACGCCTCGAACTGCGCTCGCGTCCATCCGAGGCGCTGCCACATCTCTTCGACCGCGGCCAAATCGCCGGCTGAAGCCATCACCTCGTCATTGCCGCTCCGATCGCGGCGACCGTGCGTTGCGAACGCGCGTGCGTGATGCCGATCGCGTGGACGTATCCAGCGCTTCGGCGGTTCAACCGCTTGCCCGGCCAGGCCCTTCAGCATGTCGATCAGGGTTCCGGCTTCGCGGTCACTAAGATCGGAAAAGGAATCGATCTTACGCCCGATCGCCTTCGTTGCCCATGCCAGGCGCTCCGCGCGCGGATCGGCGCCGCCGAAGTCGAGGGATCGAGGGGCGCACATCTTATAGAGCGTCTGCAGGGTTCGAAGTTGCGCGGCGGATGGCATCGTGTCTCCTTTAGTCTCGCGCATCCGCGCGTTCGCTGCGGGCGGCGCGCCTCTGTTGCGATACCTGGATGGCCCCGAAGAGACGGCGCGCGTTGATGTAGGTAGGGATCTCGTCCGCCGCGGGCAGCGGGCGCCGGCGGCGGCCACGGCTCATGAGCAACAGCGCCCCGAGATCGTCGCGCCGGGAACGCTCGATCAGGTCCTTGCGCTCGGCAGCATTCAGCCACGGCATTTCCGCGCGCAAGATGACCTGCGATTCTTCTTCGCTCAGTCCGGGGAGTTCCTTGCCTTTGCGAATCCGGTCGTGCCACTGCGCCAGGTCGAAGCGCTCGAAGGTGAGGTTCAGGTTGTGCGAGCCCATGAAGAGCATGCCGACATAGGGCTTGTGATCGAGCAGTGGGCGAATGGCCTCCAGGCAGGCGGGCGAAAGGCGCTGCGCTTCATCGAGCACCAGCAGCGAGCGCCGGCCGGCGAGCGCGTAGCGGATCTTCAGCACGAGCTGGGTTTTGCTGCCGCTGGGGAACAGCCCGCATCCGGCCGCAATCTGTTTCAAGAATTCCAGCGGCGCGATCTGGTCGAGCGGTTCAACCCAGATGACGCGGCGCGCCTTGCCGTTCAGGTTCGCTTCGGCCGCCTCCACTTCGTTCTTCAGCGCGCGGCCGATATACGACTTCTGCGTTCCCGGATTGCCGTGAACGTGGTAGGCGAAGCCATTGTTGAGCGCCGAATAAAATGCTTGGCGCAGGAATTTGTAATCCAGGGTGTGGGTGTAGAGCTTGCCGGTGGGCTCGTCGTCGAGATCCTCTTTGTCGTCGGAGATGGCAGCGTCGATCGCGTCCATGAGCGCCGACTGGTTGGCGGAGACGTGGCCATAGCGGCCGAGCCGGAAGTGCGAGATGGCGACGCGGGAATAGCCGGTGAGCATTCCGAGGTCGCGGTCGGTGAGGCCGTGCGCCGCCATGAAGGTCTGCATGCGCGCCCGCAGCCGGGTTTCATCGGGCTGGGGACGCTCTGCGAGCGCGGCTTTGAATGCGACGGAAAGAGCCATTGGTCAGTCCCTCCCTGCAAACCGCTCGCCCAGGTCGTCAATGAACTCGACGGGCTCTCGCACCGCGAGACTGCCGCCCACCGCCGCGGGGAGCTGGCGCGGCATGGCGACCGCGGCCGCCGCAGGGCCAATGCCGGCGCGGCGCCGCCGCACGTCGAGTTCACTCTCGATTCCGTAGCCGAGGATGGCGATCGTATCCTTCGTCGCGCGCCTCAGCTTCCGCTGGAGCTTCATGCGGACCTTGATGTCTTCGTGTGAAACCGGACCTTGCGCCATCAGCTTCTGTGCCACCAGCCGGCCGATCAGGCGGCCGTCCTGGTCAAGCGCAAGCGCTTCGCCAAGGTTGGTCGGGTCGCATGCGACCAGGATGTCGTGTTCGATTTCCATAAAAAGGCGCACGCGCGAATCGTTGTCGGCGGGCTCATATCGCGCGTTGTAAATCTGGACACAGCCGCCCTCGGATACGCGCCGTTTTTGCCGATCCCAGAGCAGGGCGTCCAGCGCGGCGGTGTCGGCTACCGGCTTGCGCTGGTCCGCAGGCAGCAGCGCGTCGAACACAGCTTGCGGCGTGCGTCCCTCCATGCCGAGCCCGCGATGCGGAAGGTCGTTGTTGTATTCGCGTATGAAGTCGCGGGCCAGCACAACAAATTCGCTCGCCGGCGGCAGCGGTGACGTCGGCGCCTTCCCTTCTCTCCATGCCTTGTGACGCGCGAGGTTCTCGCTGCAATCTTCGGGGCGCGTGGTCGGTGAACTGCCGCAGTAGAAGCCCTTCCACAGTTTGTCGAAGCGCTCGTGGAGCCGGTTTCCGAACCACGATTCCACCGGCTTCGCTTGCGCGTTGTAGGGGATCGCGTTCGTGATCTGGATGCCGAGCCGGGCGAGCACGCCTTCGGTTTCGGGCTCCAGCGAATTCTCACGCCCCAGCTTTTTGTAATCAGCCCCGTTGTCGAGATAACCTGTCTCTGGGACGCCGTTCTCCACCAGCGCCAGGCGCAGCGCAGAACCCGCGGTGTACGAGCTGGGCGTGTGATACCAGACGGCGCCAACGATTTTTCTCGACCGCAGGTCCATCCAGCAGGAGAGCCACGGACGCACAGCATCGTCGTGGCCGATGCCGGGGAAGTAGCCCGCGTTCTGCACCCACACGTCATGCGTCATGTGGTCTGAGCACCAGCACTGGTTCACCCGCAGATCGATGTAGCCGCGAACAATGTAGGGCGCGCAACGCTCGTGGTATTCGGCTTCGCCTTCGCGCGCCATGATCGCCAGCGGCTTCGGCTGCGCGTTAAGAAACTGGCGAACGGTGTCATAGTTCAGATCGCAAACGCGGTCGCTGTCTTTGCATTTGCGCCTCAGGGCGTCGCCGAACTCGCGCTTCATGGCTTCATAGGTGAGCTGACAGGAGAGGCGCTCATGGAAGTACTTGCGCTGCGCGAAAACGGCTTGCTCTGGGTGCTCCTGAAACCAACGCGATTTGTTTTTGTCGGCGCGGATGCCATCGGCCAGCCCGGCCAGGCCGAAGTGGCGGAAGCGGCGGACCCATCGAAAAATAGTCCGCCCCGAAACGTCGTGCTGCTCGCCCAGGTAATCGGCCCATGCCCGTTCCGTGTCGATCATCCGCCCGTCGCCCAAGGTGATGGTCATCGGCGAGCGCGCGTGCAGCCGCCGCTTTACTTCCATCATTGTCTTGACCGGAGCCAACCGTTGCTCGGCGATTTTCCGCTGCTCGGGGCTAAGTGCGATCCGCGCGTTGCCGGCCTCCGCGTCCGATGGCAGGAACAACGCGGACTGCGCGGCCGGTGTTGTCAGCGCCTGAGTCGTGTCGGCGGCGGTGGACGCGGCGAGCTGGAGCCGGTACATCTTTCGCTGTCCCTCGGGCGGCAAAGAGGAGGCCGCGTATTCGAACGCGCGCCGGCCGTTGCGCTCGCGGCCAGGACGCTCGCGAAACACAACCTCATTATGTTGACGCTTCTCCCTGATTGTGCGATCGGACCAGTTCGTCAGCCGAATCAGGGTTTCGTGGTTGAGCCAAAGTTCACTCACGCCCGACCGCCTTTTCTTTCGTGGCGGCGCGCGGCGCGGGAGCGCGGCCGAAGCCGCCGTACTTCAGCGAGCACGGTTGAAAGACAAGGAGGCTGAGAAATGTGACTCCGGATCGAATCGTGCGCGGCTTTGGGGGAGAGTTTTTTTCGGAGGACCAGACGCGCGAGCAGCTCCGCAACATAAGGACGAGCTTCGAAATACCTGCGCCTGTTTTTGTCGGAGCGAGTGCGGCGCGCCAGGGCGGCATAGGCGGAGCAACCGCCGGCTCGCTCGAAAAGCATGTACCACCGCCACACACTACCGCGTGAAATACCCCGCTGGCCTGCAATGTCGTGTGCAACATCTTCTGACGTGCGCGGCACGGAACCGTCCGCTAGCGTGACCGCCGGCGCGCGCCCAGCAGCCTTTCGGGTTAGGTATTCGACCAGAGGCACGATCGCGGTCAGCCGCTCGGCCGCGGTGCGCGGCTTCGACGTTTGCTGGCGAGGTGCGGTCATGGCTTGCCATCCTCTTGTAACAATTCTCGCCTGAGCCGATCGCGTTCGCGCTGATCGCTCCTGGCGCGGAGTTCCCTTTCAGCAAAATCCAGCAATTTACGGAGGCGTGGGCCGAGCAGGTAGCGCTGAAGCCTGTCGTCACCGACGACTTGGGAGAAGACCGGAACGAATACCGCCGGGAACCGCGCCGCCTTTTTCCCAGGGCGGGTAAAGTCATTCAGCATCGACTCGCTGACCGGTCGCGGCAGGCGTACACTCATTTCCGCCGCAATTTCCTTCCGCTTTTTCGGCGAGTCCTTGATCATGCGGCTGATGAGCCGGCGCAGTTCGGCATCGAGGTCTTCCGTGCGGGAGCAGCGCCCGATTCCGAAATTTTCCCGTGTTTTGGGAATAGCGGCCATGGGAATAACGTGATATTTGTACCACTGATGGCGAGGTGAGTCAAGCACAATGAAACGCGAGCGCAAAGCCGAGAAGAAGGCACCGGGGGAGATGATCCTCGCCCTTAGGCAGGCGATGGGGAAAGAAACCACCCAAGAGGACTTTGCGGAAGCCTTCGACGTCACTCAGCCAGTTGTCTCGTCCTGGGAAAAGGGCCGCGCCACCCCAACGCCGGAAACCTACATGCGAATGGGCAACTTGGCAGCGAGATCGGCCATGCGCGAGTACTCAATGTGGTTCTGGGAGCAGGCGGGCCAGGACATAGAAACAGTCGAATCTGTTGTCGAAGAACGACTGAAGGCGCGCGGGCTGCCGGCGATGCCCGGCGAGATGATCGAGCTTCCGCTGCTCTCAATCGATGAAGCGGAGCGCGGGCCTCAGGCAAAGCTCGAAAGTGGCCAAGTATTTCGGTTCTCCGCAGCCCGCGTGGTCAACCGCGCCTCCACTGTGGCCTTACGTGTAGACCGCGACGCGGAAGGGATTGTGTTTGCCCCCGGCGACATCGTGGTGGTGGATCGCTCCAGTACCAAGCTCCAATCTTTATGGAACAAGGTGGTGTTGGTTCACCTCGACCCCTCGGTGTTACCGGCTTCGCTTGGTGTGGGGGAATGGCACTGGGGTCCGTGCATGGGACTCCTGAAGTTCTCGGAGCTGCCTTGGGATCGCTTTCTATGGGGTGCCGCGCTGGGTCCGCTGGGCTCTTTCAAACATGAGCCGGTTGTGATCGGGTACAAGCACTCGCAAGCGCGTAAGCAGTTCTTTCAGGACAGTGTGCAGTGGAAGTGGAGACGAATCAGACGAGAGAAGGGACTGGAGGAACTCCCTGCGGCAGACGATCCAGAGCCGAACGAAGAGGGACTTTACGAGCGCGAGCGCGAGAGAGTCCGCGAGAATATTAAGCCGACCGATGGCTGCACCGTGATCGGCCGCATGATCGCGTGGTTCAGTGCAGCCGCCGGCGAGGCGAAGCACTGATGAGGATCGCCGCCATCACCGCCGACGTTACTAACCTGATGCGTACCGCCCAACGATCACAGCGCTCCCGCGGCGGCGGCAGTACTGTTTCGTGCCGTGAGCCAAGCATCAGCCGGCCTATGGATCTGCCCGTGGGACGCCGCGGAGATGCTGCACCTGTCGGATCAAACCATCCGCCGCTATATTCGAATGGGACTGCTCGTCGCCAGGCAAGACCATCCCGGCGCGGACCTCCATGTTTCGCGCCAATCAGTCCTCGATCTTCTCGCGCGCATGAAGGCGCAAGTGAACGCGCCGCGCGATCCCCGGAAACCTTGAACTGTGCACCTGGCCGCTTACCAGCGCCAGGCGCGCTCAGCGGCCCGCGGGTTTTTCGCCAGCACGTCTCTGCCGTGATGGTCTTTTTCCCGCGGGGCGCTCGAATTTTGTCGGCGTTTGTCGGCCCGTTGTTCCTCCTGAAGGCGCATGCCGTCCCGGGTCGTTTTCCTTCCTCACGTCCTGAACTCCGTGAGGAGCAGCGCGCGGCGGTGTCGGCCTCCTCGCCGCCGTGCGACGGAAAACGTCGGGACCGGCATGCGTCATTACTGCACTCCGGGCGCGTGCCGGGAAGGGCACAGGAATCGCGGCCCACGATGCCAGCCCCAAGGCAAGCAAATCCTGAAAAGGTGCACCAAACTTGCAACAGTGGCACCGCATGTCCTGAATTTCCCGCCGACGCCTCCACGGGGCTGCGCGACGTGTCGCGCGGGGGTGTTTTGACGGGGTCAGCTCGGCTCCGGAGGGCGAAAAAGCATGGCTAAGTTCGTCGAGATAGAACAGGAACAAGCGGAATGGCTCTCCGGGGAGACGATCCTACGCAGGGCACTCAAGGACGACGAAGCGCAGGAGGTGCGCCAGGTGACGAGATTTGGCGAGACGCGCGGGAACGTGATCGATGTCCGCTGCGAGGCGACCCAAGAACTCGCCAGAGAACGCGGCATCACATTCGGCGAGGCTTTGCGCCAAGCCGATCGGGAAGACGCCACGCGGGCTGCTCTCAGCCGCGCCGTGCGCAATGGCAATGTTGATCTTCAGTCCGTGATTTTTGCTGAGGCCGCGCAGCAGCGCGCCAGCGAGAAGGGCATTGATTACGGCACGGCACTCCGCGAAGTGTATGCCGAGGGCGCGCCGTTCACGCGCGCCGATGGAGCGATGCGCCAGATCCTTGTGGCGGCGATTCAAGACGGCCAGGTGATCCTCAATGCCGGCACCGCCGCGGGCCTGAAGGTGGGGGACCGCCTTTCCGTGCAGCGGTTGGATCGCGAGATCACGGACCCTGCGCAGAAGCAGGTAATCCGCAAGATTTATCTCCCGTTGGGCACCATCACGATCACGAAATTGGATGACGTTTCAGCGGACGCGAAGGGCGCAAACGTGGGGCAGTTGAAGGTCGGCGATGTTTGCACGGTTCTGACAGCCGGCTAGGTCCGAAGACGAAGAAAGACGAGCAGCGGAAATGAGCAGCACAGGAGGAGGAGACGTGGCAACGATTCAGGAGATGGAAAAAGAAATCGGTCAGTGGGAGTCAGCGCTGGCAGGCATAAGCGATACGCGCAATGCGGCTCGCGGGCACATCGCTGGGCTGGAGCGGAAGCGCCAGGAACTGGCCCTCTCCGCGCGAGTTGACAAGAACTCGACTGCGCAGAAAACGCTTCATGACGTCGAGGCGGAGATCGCAAAGGCGCGTCGCGAAGATGGTCAAGACGATGCGGCCCTCGCCGAGATCGAAAAGAAAGTTCAGGTTTTGCGCCCCGCCCTGGCATTGGCCAAACGGTTGGCGGAGCGCGAGCAGCTCCGAACATTTATTGCGGCACGCGCCGACAAGGATCGCCCCGCGCGCATCGTGAAACTCATACGCGATCTGGAGAGCGAGCTGGCCGGATGGACCGCCGACAAGGCCGCGGTCGCACACGCGCTCGCGCAATTCGACCCGCGGCTTCAGCGCGTGGGCGTTGGGGTGACTGCTCAATACATCGAGCCGGTGCGAATCGAGTACGGCCCCAACCAAGCCCTGGAATCCTTCGGGCGCGGTGGGGCACGCATATTCGACCAGGCGCTGGCAGCGATCGAGGCTCACTTGTTACCCGGCGAGCCGGTGCCGTCTGATCGCCGCGCCTATCGAGCAAAGGCGGGTTCCCGTTTCGATGTGCGCGGCCTGGCAGTGAAGGGCGGCGACCTCTTATATCTGCGGCCCGAGCACGCGGCCTATTACGTCAAGGAGGGCCTGCTGATTGAAGAGGCAGAGCCCGAAGCTAAGGCGGAGGAAGCCGCCATCGTGCGCGATCCGCAGCCTCCGGTAGGCGGCACGAACAAGCTGCAAGTGTTCGTCTAGGAGCTTTTCAGTGGTAGAGGGGCGCCTGCTAGCGCGCGCCCCTTGGCTTCCGCAGGCTACGCGGGTGCCGGGTTTCGCAGGCTACGCGAAACCTAAAGATGGGCGGGGTCCTTCACCTCGAACGGGCATTCCAGATGCCGTCGAATTCCACGGTGGAGGAACCTTGCAACAAAGAGCGCCCCGATCCCGACGTGCCCGATACGCCCGCAGGCACAGCCCCCGTCCCAAGGGGCCGGTTATTGATGTCTCGACCTACCTGCCCGCCCCGCTCGCCGGCCCGCCGATGCGTCTGTTTCGCTGGTCGTGTGAAGGCTGCGGCGCCAAAGGCGAAGCGGTGATCAGCAAACCCGCGAACCTCAACTTGCTCGCGGCGGCGCAAGGCCGCCCCGGCGTGACTGGCATCGACGCCAACCTTCTGCCCAATCGGAGTGACGCCTCGACGATCGCAGCGGCGCATCGTCGCCATTCTCCGCGCTGCTCTTTACAGCCGGTGGTCGATCTGCGGTCTGAGGGCGAGCAACTCGCCGACGCCTCGCCGGCACAGCCCAGCGGAGGAGCTGCGTGAAGCAATGGCTGCCTCAGTCGTAATCCAACTCACGCTCGACGACAAAGGAGTCATGACCGGGCTGCGTTCGGTGGGCGGCGAGCTGGACGGCCTGAAGACTCGCGCCGCCACGGGCGCGCAGGGCGCCGGCCAGGCGCTGGATGGCCTCGACAAAAACACCCAGAGAAATATCGACTCGGCGCGGCTGCTGGAGAGTACTCTCGGCGTCGCCTTGCCGCGCACGCTCACCAAGATCATCGGCCAGAGCGAAGCCTTCGGGAACGTGCTCTCGGCGGCCTTCAACTTCTCGGTAGTAGCGGCGATGGCCGCGGCCGTTGTCGTGGTCGGCGGAAAGATCGCCGACGCGGCGCTGGAATGGGGCGGCTACACCAAGGCGATGCAAGAGGCTTACGCCGCCAACGTCAAAGCCAACCTCGAGCAGCTCGGCAATCCGCGGACTCCGGAAATCGCGCGCCAGTCGCTCGCGATGATGAAGGAGCAGAGAGAAAAGAACGACGAGATCATCGCCGCGCAAGAAAAGGAGAATGAACTCGCCGAAGATTTCTTCGATATCGGCGCGAAAGGGGTCGCAACGGCCAGTGAACGCGTGGCGCTGGAGAAGGAGCTCCAGAAGGTCGAGTTGGAGCGCGATCCGCTGCTGCGGAAGATGGCCGAACTGGAATTCGCCGCCGGCACCGCGGTCTCCAAGGCACAGGCCGCCGCGGGCGCTGCCGGACTGCAGGGCTACGCCGCACTGGCGCAGCAGCACAGCGCCGCGCTGGATGAACTAAGTCGCGCGCTGTCCGGCCCCACCCCGATGGGGCAGGGCCAGTACGACGCGATGGTCACTGCCGAAAATCAAAAGTATTCGCGGCTGCTCGGTGCGCTCGCCGAGCAGAACGCCGAAACGACGCGCAAACTGCGGGAACAGGTAGTGCAGGGCTGGCTTCAGGGAGACGACCTGATCCTGGCGAAAGAGCAAGCGCTGGAGGCCGCGCTCGGCGACATTGCAAAACATACGGGCGACACCGACGCCGATTTGGAGGCGCGCCGCGTTCTCTATCGCGAGCAGGCCGATCAGGAGACCCTCGCCGCCCTGCGGAAGCGCGTCGCTGCCGAAGTCGAAATCACCGATCAGTTCCACGCGCAGACGCTGGAGATCGAGGACCGGGCCAACGCGCGCGAGATCGAGGGTTCCTACAAACTTTACGCCGACGAGAAGGCGCAGCGCGACAAGAACCTACAGGATTACAAAGCGGCGCTCGATAAGGAGCAGAAGGAGACCTCGGACTACGATCAGCTTCAGGCCGCGCGCAAGAAACTGTCGCTGGATCTGGACGCGCGCAACGACGCGGCGAAGAAAGAAAGGATTGAGGGACTGGCGAAGCTGCAGGAGAAGGCGGCCCTCGAAACGCAGCAGATCGAGATGCAGGCAGCGATCGCGATCGCGCCGCCGTGGGAACGCGCCGACATGGAAATCTATGCCAGCGCCGCGCAGCGCATTCGCGAGATCAACGATCTGAAACAACGTGGGCTGATTTTCGACACCGACGTTGCGGCGCGCACCGCCGCCGTCTGGCAGGAGTCGGCCGGAAAAGTCCTCGATTCCTGGACGAGCACTTTTGAAGAGCTGTTCAGCGGCGGCTGGTCGAACTACATCCAGAATCTCGCGCATAAGTTCATGGCGCGCATTGCGGCTGAACTCACCTTGAGCAGCGGCCTCAGCGAAGTTCTGGGACCGATCCTGGGCCTGCCCAGCGGCGTTCCGGGCATGACCAATGCCGGCTTCGGGACGACGTTCGGCGGCGGGACCTCGTCACTGGCCGCATTGCTCGGCATGGGCGCAACGGGCGGCGGTTCTACGACGGCGGGCGCGTCATCGATGATCGGCCTCGGCCTAACTCCATTCTCCGGCGCGGGCGCAATCGGCCCTGGAGGCATGCTGGGCGGCGCCGGCAACACGGGGTCGTACAACGTAAATGCAGTGAACCAACTGCTCGGGATTCCCACGCTGACCGGAGTCCCCGCATTGAGCGGCGCGGGATCGCTGGCCGGCGGAGGTGGAAGCGGCCTGCTGTCGATCGCCGGGTTGCAATCGATGCTTCCCCTCGCCGGCCTTTTCCTGGGAGGCAAACTGGGAGGCACCGCCGGCACGATCGGTGGCGGTCTGGCGGGGCTGATGGCTTATCTGGGGCTCAAATATATCGGTTTGCAGGGCGCCGCGAGCTGGGGCGCTTCCTCCTCGGCGATGTGGGGAGGAGCGGCCGGCGGTCTGCTGGCCGGCGCGGCCGGCGGACTCCTCGGCTTCGGTATCGGTCAACAATACGGCACGATCCCCGGTACGCTCGGCGGCGCCGGCTCCGGCGCACTCCTGGGACTGATGTTCGGCGGACCGGTCGGGGCGATCATCGGCGGCATCCTCGGTCTGCTGGGCGGAATCTTCGGCGGAATGTTCGGCGGCAGTGCGCGCACCAAGGCGGCGCGGCAGTTTGCCGACGAGCAGAAGGCGGCGGCCGACCAGATCGAGGCGCAATTCAAATCTTTCCAGCTCGATTATCCCACCGCGCTCGCCGATCTGGAGCAGATCAAGAGCAACGCCTGGGAACAACTGCGCAAGCTCAAAGACGAAGGCAAAAAGGAATACGGGCGCGATCTGGAGCCCTACGTCAACAAGATCGAGGGCGAGCTGAAGGGCTATGAAGACGAGCGCGAACGGCGCTCGACGCTGGCCTTTGCGCCGCCGCAATTCGCCGGCGGCGGCTACACCGGCGAGGGGGCTTACGGCGGATGGGGACTGCCGCCAGGCGCCGCCGGAATCGTGCACCCGCGCGAATATGTCTTCGATGAACCAACGACCGCCCGCATCGGGCGCGGTGCTCTCGATCGGATGAATGCCGGCGCGAGCGTCGGCGGCGACGTGCACATCTGGAACATCAACACACTCGACCCGCGGAACTTCGCGACATGGCTCAAACAAGGCGGCGGCGACGTGCTGGCTACCTATGTGCGCGGGCGCCGGCTGGAAGGAAGGAGTTTCTGATCGCGCGCCCCATTCGACGGAACGGCATTACCTTGGGCGCGAAAGCCTCTCGCCGCGTCCGCACGCTGCGCCCCGACCCTTTGCTGCTGCCCCAGTCAAATGCTGATTCGCGCCGCATTGTCATCCGGGACGCCGCCGCAATTCTCGGCTGCTCGCCTGCGATCGTTCGCCGGCTGCTCAGCGACGGCATGCTGCAGGGGCGGCGGTTCACGATCCGCGGAATAAGCGTGACGCGGGAATCGCTGCTCAAACTGATGTTTTGGCTCCAAGTGATCGAGGAAGAAGACGACGAGCGGCTGAAATTTCGCGCGCCCCGGCGCGGCTGAAACCGCGCAGAAAAAAGAGAGGATCTGAGCGATGCCGACTTATGAACCGCAACATATTCTGGTGCGCAACCTGCTGCTCACCGCGAACCGGCAGAACGCCTATGCCACGCCAGTCCCGGATGCCAACCTGCTGGAGCATTGCCGGTTCGATGGGCAGGCGTTCGCTTCCATCGTGCCCAGCTTCTGGGACGACGGCGCGCTCAGCGGGTTGGGGCACGAGTTCCCCACCGTGCGCCAGAACATCAAGTGGGATAGTTCGCTGCAGTTATCGCGGCACGTCGATGAATGGTTCGCCGGTTGGATGCTCGCCCAGGTGCTGCAAGAGTATTCGGTGACCAATGTCGGCGCCGTTTACACGCACGTCTTCAAACCGCTCTCGACGACGCGCCAGGCCAAGCCGACCACGGTCTATTTCGAAGACTCGGCGGCCATCAAGTACAGGATGCCGGACCTGGTCGGCGTGGAACTGACGGTCACTATTCCCGACAGCGGCCCGGTGACGGCGCAGATCTCGCTCACCGGCAGCGGACGCTGGACAGATGGCGCGCTCGGTAATGCGATGCCGGCGGTATCGGCACGCACGCTGCTCCTGGGCTCCGATGCCGATGTGCTGATCGGCGCCTCGGGCGCGGCGGCCTCGATCAAGCCGCGGCTACGCCAGTGCCAATTCAAAATCACGCGCACGATCGAGATCCACCGAGCGCAAGGCGGCGGCATGTATGCGGTGCAGGCCAACGTGGACCAGCAACGCGCGTCGTTCTCGATCGTGGTACGCGCGATCGCCACGGAAGACGGCGCCGAGCCGCGCACGCTGATGATCGCGAACACGTTGCGCGAGGTGCAGATCAACGTCAACTCCGGCGCGTCGGCGCAGATGAAGATTAAGTTCCCCAACGCCTACGTGAAGACCACGCCGGTGATGGATGGCAAATATTTATCGTGGCAAATCGACGCCAGCGACCAGGACCTGGTGAAGGTGGGCGCCGCCGAGATCATCGAAGCCACGGTGATTAACGGCCAGGCGACCTACCTGGTGGGAGCGTGACGCTGTCGCTCGCCGCCCGGCGGTTTTTGGCAGGACTTTAGCGCATTAGCACGCTGAGTTCCATTCGGCGGCGCGCGCCTGAATCGTCGGTTTTGGAGCTGGGCCTCAGAAGCCGACGCATTTGTGTGTTTGCCGGGATCGCGCCCCGACTGCTGACACGTAATTCCCGTTTGCTGACACGTAATTCCCGTTTTGCTGACACGTAATTCCCGGAGCCCCAACGACGCGCTCATTTCCGCATCCCCCGCATGCTATAATCCACCAACTATTTGCGCCTTTAGGAGGCATGCATCGATAAGAAGTACATTCGCACCAACGACCGCATCCGGGCACGCGAAGTGCGCGTGATTGACGACGAAGGCAAGCAGGTCGGCATCATGCCCCCGTATGAAGCACTCAAAATGGCCCGGGAAAGAAGCCTCGACCTGGTGGAAATTTCCCCCACCGCCCAGCCGCCCGTCGTCCGCATCATGGATTTCGGCAAGTTCCTCTACCAGAAAGAAAAACAGGAGCGCGAAGCCAAGAAGCACCAGAAGGTCATCACCGTCAAAGAGGTCAAGTTCCGCATCAACGTGGACGAGCACGATTACCAGACCAAGAAAAACCACGCGCTGCGCTTCCTCGACGACGGCGACAAGGTGAAGGCGACCATCTTTTTCCGCGGCCGCGAAATGACGCGCCAGAGCCTGGGACGCCAGATCCTGGAGCGCCTGATCGCCGATTTGGGCGACAAGGCCATCGTGGAGTTCCGTCCGCGGCAGGAAGGCAACACGCTGCACGCCATCCTGGCGCCGACAAAGGCTAAGCCGGAATCGAAGCCGAAGCCGCCGCATCCGCCGCAGGTTCAGCAACCGCCGCCGCAGGCGCCGACGGTCTGATTGCGGAACTGCGCAATCGGGTAATTGCGGAATTTCAGATTACGCGTGGCACACAGCCTGCCCTGAGCGAAGTCGAAGGGCACCCTCGCGTGTGCAATCGAGATGCACCGCAGCCTGCGCGCAACCTGGTTCTTGATGCGGCTCTGCTACAATAAAAATTTCGCGTACGCCTGGTAAGGGTTACTGCCGGCTCGCCGCCTTTCCGCGCGGCCGTTTTCAATTACCCGATTACCCGATTACGCAATTACCCGATTGACAGGGGATTTATGCCGAAACTGAAGACCCACAGCGGCGCCGCCAAGCGCTTCAAGAAGACCGCCACCGGCAAGATCAAACGCGGTCATGCCAAGGCGCGCCACATTCTGACCACCAAGACCACGAAGAAGAAGCGTCACCTCGACCGCGACGTCATCATGGACAAGGCGGACGAGAAAAAAGTTAAGCGGATGATTCCGTACTAAACAGTTTCAGTTTCAAGTTTCAGTTTCAGCGAGACCTGCTGAAACTCGAAACTGAAACTGAAACTTCGGTGTGTGAAGAGGCCCGGATCCAACTCCTGCCTCCAGCCGCCAACATCAGTTCGATTTCAGCTGGCACATCAACTGAAACCGAAACTGAAACTGAAACTGAATAAAAAGGAGCCACACATGCCTCGCGTAAAACGCGGCACCAAACGTCGTGCCAAGCGCAAAAAGATTCTTGAGCGCGCCAGCGGTTATTACCTCACAAAGTCCAAGCTCTACCGCTCGGCGAAAGAGTCGGTGGAGCGCGCGCTGAAATTCGCCTACGCCGGACGGCGCCAGAAAAAGCGCCAGTACCGCTCGCTGTGGATCGTGCGCATCGGCGCCGCCGCCAAGCTCAACGGCCTCAGCTACAGCCGCTTCGTGAACGGGCTGAAGAAAGCCGGCGTGGAACTGGACCGCAAGATCCTGGCCGACCTCGCGGTCAACGACCCCGCGGGATTTGCCAAGCTGGCGGACCAGGCCAAAAGCGCGCACGCGGCGTAAGCTTGCAGCCGTCAGCAATCAGCTCTCGGCAAAGCCCCGGCTTAGCTGTCGGCTATCAGCCATCAGCTTTCAGCAAAACCGGGCCACGGATTGGCACCGATTCTCACGGATTCACCTGAATAGCCTTATCCGTGTTCATCTGCGTAAATTCGTGGCTGATGATTTCGCCTCCGTGAGCCGCGCTCCGCAGAGACTTGCGACGAATCTCTGTGCGAATCCGCACTGCGGGCACGGCGCAAACGCCAGCCCCGCAGGGGCGGCTGATAGTAGCCCGGCACTTCAGTGCCGGGTCAGCGGCCATTTCGATTACCGAGTCCCGTAGGGACGGCACGATTGCGATGTACACCGTACCCAAACTCGAGGATTTCACAGATCGCACCCTAATAAAGGCGGTCAACGAGTGCATTGATGCCTGCCGGATCGAAGCTCAAGGGGTAGCGAACGAATCCGAGTGCAAGAACTTCCGCGATCGATGGCTCGCGCGAAAAAACGGCATCTTGACGCAAGTAAATGAACTTTGGTTGAGAAGCGCTCCTAAGGAAGCGAAGCGGGATGTTGGCGCGCACGTAAACGAACTGCGTTTGCAGATAGAAATCCTTGTAGAAGGCACTCGGCTGGAAATAGCTGAGCAGAAGTCGGCCGACTCCGACGCGGTTGACCTCACCCTCCCCGGCATCCATCATCCCCTGGGCGCCGAGCACCCCATCGTCCGCACCATGAACGACATTGTCGGCGTCTTCAAGGCGATGGGCTATTCGGTTGCCGAAGGCCCGGAGATCGAGACCGACTACTACAACTTCGAGTCGCTGAATTTCCCGCCCAACCACCCGGCGCGCGACATGCAGGACACTATTTTCCTCGCCGGCCAAGATCAGAAGCAGGCGCGCGATCGTCTCCTGCTGCGCACGCACACTTCGCCGGTGCAGATTCGCACCATGGAGAAGCAGAAGCCGCCGGTGCGCGTCGTGATTCCCGGCCGCGTCTATCGCAACGACGCGCCTGATGCGACGCATTCGCCCATGTTCCACCAGGTCGAGGGCCTAGCCGTGGACACCGGCATCACGTTCTGCGATCTCAAGGGCTCGCTCGACCACGCCATGAAGTCGCTGTTCGGCTCCTCGGTGAAGACGCGCTTCCGCCCGTCGTTTTTTCCCTTCACCGAACCCAGCGCGGAGGTGTTGATCTCCTGCATTTTCTGCGGCGGCTCGGGATACCAGGGCGCGGCGCGCTGCCCGAACTGCAAAGCCAGCGGCTGGATCGAACTGTTGGGCGCGGGCATGGTGGACCCGGCGCTCTATGGCTTCGTCGGCTACGACCCGGAGAAGTACAGCGGCTTCGCCTTCGGCATGGGCGTGGACCGCATCGCCGCCATGCTCTACGGCGTGACGGATTTGCAGTTGTTTTTCAACGGTGACGTTAGATTTTTAGAGCAGTTTGCGTAGGCGTTATCGGTTATCGGTTCTCGGTTATCGGTTTCAAACCGCCCGACAACTGCAAACCGATAACCGATAACCGAAAACGTGAAATGAAGATTCTCCCCAGTTGGCTGCGCGAATTCGTTGATATCCCGGCGGACGACCGGAAGCTCGCCGACGATCTCACCCTCGCCGGCATCTCCGTCGAATCCATCGAGGGCGAAGGCACGCGCACTGTCTACGACGTGGATTTCACGCCCAACCGCGTGGATGCCATGAACCACTACGGCGTGGCGCGTGACTGCGCCGCCATCTATGACAAGGACCTGAAGCCGATCGAAACCAGTGTGGCTCGGGTCTCCGATCCGGGTGCTCGGGTCAAAGAACCGAAGCGCACCTTCCCCATCGAAATCGAAGATCCCCAGGGCTGCGCCCGTTACACCGCGCGTGTCATCCGCGACGTGAAGATCGCGGCCTCGCCGGAGAGGATTGCGCAGCGCCTGGAACTGCTCGGCTCGCGCGCCATTAACAATGCCGCCGACGCCAGCAACTACGCGCTGCAAGAGATCGGCCACCCCACGCACTGCTTCGATCTCGACCTGCTGGAAGGCGGCAAGATCAACGTCCGCCGCGCCCGCCCCGGCGAAAAGCTGAAGACGCTCGACGGCGTGGACCACATCCTCCATCCCGACGATCTCGTCATCGCCGACGCGGTCAAGCCGGTCGCGCTCGCCGGCGTCATGGGCGGCTTCGATTCCATGATCACGGAAAAAACCCGCAACGTGCTCATCGAGTCCGCGTGGTTCGATCCGGCCTCCGTCCGCCGCACCGCGCGCCGCCACGCGATGCACACCGACGCTTCGCATCGTTTCGAGCGCGGCGCCGATATCGGCATCACGCCCACCGCGTGCGCTCGCGTCGCCGAACTCATTCTGCAAACCGCCGGCGGACAACTCGTAGGCGAGGAAACTGACCCTTACCCGCGCCAGCTCGACCGCCCCACTCTGACGCTGCGCCGCAGCGAAGTCCGCCGCCACCTCGGCCAGGACATTCCTGATACCGAGATCGCCCGCATTCTTCGCCGTCTCGGATTCGGTATCACCCCCGCCCGGGCCGCCGCCGCCGAAGAGGTCGCCGAGTTCACCGTGCAGGCGCCGACCTGGCGCCTCGACGTGGAGCGCGAGATCGATCTCATCGAAGAAATCGCGCGCATCTACGGCTACGACCGCTTTCCCAACACGCTGCCCGGCTTCGTCGGCGGCGTCATCGAATTGCCGGACGCCAAGAAGGAAGAAACCATCCGCGCGTCGCTGCTCGGACTCGGCTACAACGAAGCCGTTTCGCTGACCTTCATCTCGCACGCCGACGCGCAGCGCTTCTCCACCGCCACGCCGGTCGAAATCGCCAACCCGATCAGCGAGGAAGCTTCGGTCATGCGCACCTCCATGGTTCCCAGCATGCTCAACATGCTGGCGTACAACCTGAACCGCGGCAACGCCGGCGTGCGCCTGTTCGAGTCCGGCAAAATTTACGAGAGCATGGGCGAGCGCACCGAGGAGCAGCGCCGCCTCGCGATCGGCGTGACCGGCGCGGCCATCCCGGGGAGCGTGCATGCGCCTGGCCGCCGGTATTCATTCTTCGATCTCAAGGGCGACATCGAAACGCTGCTCGGCGCATTCCAGTTCAACGCGCTCTATTTCGACGCCAGCACGCCCGACTATTACCATCCCGGCCGCTCCGCGCGCGCGGTTATGGACGGCGCCACCGTGGCGCGCTTCGGCCAGCTTCATCCCGAACTCGCCGCCGAGCGCAAGCTGCGCCTGAGCGCGCAGGAAACTCCCGAGATCTACATCGCCGAAATTGATCTCGAGCGCCTCTACCGCCACGATCTGCGCAAAATCCGTTATCAAGCGATCCCGCGCTTCCCCGGCGTGGACCGCGATTTCTCCTTCGCCTTCGACGACAGCGTCACCTTCGAGCGCATTCGCAATGCGATCTCGGCGCTACGTATCGCCGAGTTGCGTGCGCTTGTGCCGGCTGAAATCTTCCGCGGCGGCTCGATTCCCTCGGGCAAGTATTCCATGCTTGTCCGCGCCACCTTCCAGTCCGCCGAGCGCACGCTGCGCGATGACGAGGTCGCCTTGTGGTCGCAGCAGATCATCAAGGCGCTGGAATCCCTCGGCGGCGCTCTGCGGGCTTGAGGACCGAAATCCTGCCGAGTACCGACTTGATCGGCCACCACCGAGACACCGAGATCACAGAGGGTCACCGAGGCTGACAACGCAAGATTGAACCAAAATTCTCGGTGAACCTCGGTGTCCTCTGTGTCTCGGTGGTGAATCGACTCGGTACTCGGCACTAGGTACTCGGTACTTTATTGCTACAATGCGCGCTTCAGGGGTGAGCGATGTCCTTCTCGCGCAGGAGTTTTCTCGGCACACTTGGCCTCGGCGCCACCGCTGCCGCCGCCGGCTTCAGCGGACTCGAACCCATTGCTTTCGGCGAGCCGCTGCGTGCCTCCACCCCCGGCGGTCCCATTCTGCTGAACGCTAACGAAAACGCCTACGGCATGTTCCCCAGCGTTGAGAAGGCCGCCGTCGAGGGCCTGCGCCTCGCCAATCGGTATCCGTTCAAGATCTACAACGACGTGGTCGAGCGCATCGCCGCCTACAACAAGGTTTCCACCAAGCAGGTGCTGCTCGGCAATGGATCCACCGAAGTGCTGGCCATGGCATCGCGGGCCTTCACCGGCCCCGGACGCAAGCTGATTGCCGCCATCCCGACCTTCGAATCCTCTCTCGCCTACTCGCGCGATCGCGGCGCGCAAGTCGTCGAAATTCCGCTGACCGCCCGCTATGCCCACGATCTCGACGCCATGCTCGCCCGCGCCGGCAGCGACACCGGCCTGGTGTACATCTGCAATCCCAATAATCCCACCGCCTCGCTCACGCCCCGGCGCGACCTGGAAGCCTTTCTCCGCCAGCTCCCCGCCGACACCTACGTGCTGATTGACGAGGCCTACCACCACTTTGCCACCGACTCGCCTGACTACGTTTCGTTCATCGAGAAACCGGTGGACGATCCCCGCGTCATCGTGGCGCGCACGTTCTCGAAGGTTTACGGCATGGCCGGACTGCGGCTGGGTTATTCCTTCGCCGCCGAAAAAACCACCAAGCTGCTGCAGTCATGGCAGCTCGAAGACAACGGCAACATGATCGCCCTGCACGTCGGGCTGGCCGCGCTTGCCGACGACATCGCCATGCGCGCCGCCGTCGCCCGCAATGCCGCCGACCGCAAGGAATTCATGCGCCAGGCGGCGTTGCGCAAGCTGCACATCATTCCGTCGTACGCCAATTTCGCCATGGTCGAGACCGGACGTCCCGTCCGCCAGGTCATCCAGCATTTCCACAGCGACAACATCGCTGTCGGCCGTCCCTTCCCCCGCATGGAAAACTTTCTCCGCGTCTCCTTCAGCAAGTCGGACGATATGGCCGCCTTCTGGCAGAGCTGGGACAAGCTGCCCGCACTGGCGAAGCAGTAGTAGGTTTTCGGTTATCGGTTTTCGGTATTCAGTAGCTGGCCATTGGTTGTTGGTACCTGGTTAGGCCTGCCATACTGACTCAGGACTACCGACTACCGATCACCGACAACCGATAACCCGCGAGAAGAAATTCACAGCCCCAATCCTCCGCCCTTCGCTATATACTGCCCCCCGTCAACCCAAAATTTCCCCCCGAGGCGAGCAGACGAATGTCAGTAAAAGCTGTACGCGAGTTCTCTCCTGAAGTTTCTTCCGACGATTTCCATTCACTGGAAGAGAAGGTTTACCGCACCATCGAGCTGCTGAAGGCAGCGCGCGATGCCAAGGCCGCGGCGGAGCGCGACGCCTCGCGCCTGCGCGAGCAACTGGAGTTACGCGAGGAAGAAATCGAGTCGCTCCGCAGCGAAATGATCGGCCTGCGCAAGGAGCGCGAGGAGGTCCGCAGCCGAGTCGAGAAGATGCTGCGCCAAATTGATGAATTGACGGCGGAAGAATCCGGGGCATAATGGGGTCAAGTTCTGAGTTGTGAGTTCTGAGTTCGGAGCCGCCGCGTCGCCGTGGTTGCCTTTCGCTCACAACTCACAACTCACAACTCACAACTCTGTGGAGGAACCAAGGTTGAATCCCCCCAACGGAAACGTAAACAGCGTCCGCGTGGAAATCTTCGACCAGCCGTATAACCTGCGCGGCACCGATCCCGACTATATTTTCAAGCTCGCCGAATTCGTCGACACCAAGATGCGCGCCGTCGCTACGCAGACCTCCACCGTCGACTCCCTCCGCCTTGCCGTCCTCGCCGCGCTCAATATTGCCGATGAGTACCACATCCTCAAGCGCAAGTACGACGGCATCGCCAAGGACATGAACCAGCGCACCAGTTCCCTGGAAAGCGCCCTCGACGAGGTCCTGCAGGACTCGCGCCGCGCCGGGTAGGCCGGATCCACCTCGACGCGGCAGGTTCTAAGTCTCAGAGCACATTCGGGATAAGTCATTTCCGATGGTCGATTTTCGATTGCCGATTTCGGACGCGAACTCAGCGCAATCGTCAATCGGCAATCGAGAATCGGCAATGCTGCTATTTTTGTTTCCTCTGTGCCTCTCTGGTTACCCCAGTGCAAGCCGCATGCCAACTATTTACGTCCGGCCACTTGCCATTTCTCCGCCTTTTCCCCTAGCATCACCCCTGTAAGCCGGCCTGCAAAGCAGGTGCTGGTGGTAACCGGAATTTGAACCAACACCTCAATGAACGGGAGCTCGACTCGACTTCTGATCCGGTGTGCAATGTTCCGCCATGCGGAAATGCCTAAAGGATTGCGGCGGGTTCCCACCTTGCTGAGCAAGGTTCATTGACGGCCCACCACACGGCCCCGCGGGTCGGCTTTTCTCTGCTCATTGCTCTTCCTGTTCGTTCCTTTCCCAGCCCCGAAGGGGCGCGCGCTGGTAGCCCAGCACGCCAGTGCTGGGAACACCGTGACAACAACCCTCCCAGTCCCGTACGGGACGACGCGAACCATACCGTCCCCTGATAAACTGTTTGTGTTTCCGGCACACCGCCCGGAACATCGAATCATCAGTGTTTCCCCGACTGTTCCATCTCGGCAGCTTCAGCCTTCCCACCTACGGCCTGCTTGTCGCCACCGGCGTGATCGTCGGCCTTGCCATCGCCGCGCGCCTCTCCCAGCGCCAGGGGATTGACCCGGAGAAGGCCTGGAACCTCGGCATCCTGGTCGTTCTCGGCGCCATCGTGGGCGCCAAGCTGCTGCTGATCATCAACGACTTCGGGTACTACTCCCAGCATCCCGGGGAAATTTTCAGCCTCAGCGTGCTCCAGGCCGGCGGAGTCTTTTATGGCGGCGTGCTCACCGGCCTCGCCTTGTCCGTCTGGTACATGCGCAAGAACCACATGCCCTGGCTGCGCACGGCCGACGCCTTCGCGCCGGGCCTGGCGCTCGGCCACGCCATCGGCCGCATCGGATGCTTCGCCGCCGGCTGCTGCTACGGCAAGCCGACCAGCCATTGGTGGGGAGTGACGTTCAAGAACCCGCTGGCGCACGCCTGGGTCGGCACGCCGCTCAACGTGCCGCTGGAGCCGACGCAACTGTTCGAGTCCGCCGTCGAACTGGTGAATTTCTTCATCCTGTACTGGCTCATCAAGCGCAAGAAATTTGAAGGCCAGGTGATGGGAACCTACCTGTTCCTCTACGGCGTGGCGCGCTATTTCCTGGAATTCATCCGCGACGATCCCGACCGCGGCTCCGTCTTTGGCGGCGCCATGACCGGCACGCAGCTCATCTCAATTTTCCTGGTTATCATCGGGGGCATTCTCTGGCTGCGCCGCGTTCGCCTGCAGCAGCCCGCCACCGTCGCCCGCGCCGCAAGATAAGCCTAACCGCGGATCTCCGCGGATTCACACGGATCAAATTTGCTGGTTGCTGAGTGGAATGGGATTAGATCAGTACCAATTTGCTGGTTGCTGATTTACGTTTTATTCATCTTATTCATCGACTTCACGGATTGCCGGCTTCGCGGGCTTTCAACGTCGCGTCCGTCCCGTCAGGGACGGCGTGAAAGTAGCCCGGCACTTCAGTGCCGGGTCGCCGCGTAGAATGAGTGCGAGTCCCGTAGGGACGGCTGAGAACGCTTAGCGAATTCGTGCCATGAGGGAACAGAAGCGCAAGTCGCGCACCGATTGGGACCGCATAGATCGTATGCGCGACGAGGACATCGATCTGTCCGAAACTCCGGCGCTGGACCAGGAATTCTTCGAAGAGGCGGTTTTGCACCTGCCCGGCGAGCCGTTCAACTTCCAGCGCGCAAAATCATTCCAAGTCGCCGCCGAGGCCGCCGGTCGCCGCCTTGACCATTTCCTTGTCGCCCACCTCCCCGACATCAGCCGCGCCCGCGTTCAGGACCTCATCACGCAGGAGAAGGTCCTGGTGGACGGCAAGCCCGCCAAACCTTCGTTGCGCCTGCGTGGCGGTGAAACCATTGAAGTCCAGGCGCCCGGCCCGCGTCCGCCGCTGCGCGCCACCGCGGAAGAGATTCCCCTCGACATCGCTTACGAAGACGATGACCTGGCGGTGGTCAACAAGCCCGCCGGCATGATGGTCCACGCCGGGGCGGGCTCCACTGAAGATGCGCGCAATCGCGGCACGCTGGTCAACGCGCTGCTGCACCGCTTCGGCGCGCTGTCGGCGGTCGGCGGCGAATTGCGCCCCGGAATCGTGCACCGCCTGGACCGCAACACCAGCGGGTTGATCGTGGTCGCCAAGAACGACCGCGCCCACCGCAAGCTCGCCGAGCAGTTTGCCCGCCGGCAGGTGCGCAAGACCTACATCGCGCTCGTCCACGGCTCGGTGAAGCGGGACCAAGGCACGATTCAGTCCGCCATCAGCCGCGATCGCCTGCGCCGCACCCGCATGACCACGCGCCGCGCCGGCGGCCGCGAGGCCGTGTCGCACTACCGGGTTCTGCAGCGCATCGACTCGCCTCGTGGCAAATTCACGCTGCTGGAGGTAAGGATCGAAACCGGGCGCACCCACCAGATCCGCGTGCACCTGTCCTCGCTCGGACATCCCGTGGTCGGCGACACGCTCTACGGCGCGCCGCGCGAGATCCTGCCGCGCGAGAAAACCAAACCGGCGCTGCCCGCGTTATCTCTTCCGAGAAACTTTTTGCATGCTGCTGCCATCGAACTTAAACAGCCTCTCACCGGTGAGCCCCTCGTCCTGGAGAGGCCGTTGCCGCCCGAATTAGAGGATTTTTTGCGCCTCCTAAAGCACTAGCACTAGCGGTGTGCGCAGCCGGTTCGAGTTGCAGCTATAATAAAATTTCCCATGAAATACGCATTTCTCAGCGGCGCGCTCGCCCTCTTCATGGCCGCAGGCGCCTCAGCCCAGCAGCAGAATCCGCCGGAGCAGGAGCTGCCGTCGGCGCCGTCGGCCAGCATCGCGCCCGCGCAGCCGGCGCCCCCACCCAAGCAAGAGGCTCCCCAACAGGAACCGGCGAAACCGGCCGAAGCGCCCGCCAAAAGCGAGCCTGCGCTGCAGGATCTGCCCGGCAGCAAGAAGCCGGCGCCGGCCGCCGCCGCTCCGCAACCGGAGGCCGATTCCGCCGACCCGGAGCCATCATCGCCGGCGGCAAGGCAGCAGGCGAAGGGTAGCTATGCGGCGGACAAGGACCTCACCACCGACGAGCGCGGCATTCCGCTGGAGACGATCAAAAAGCGCGTCGACGAAGTCAATGTCGTGTTCACCGTCACCGACAGGCACGGCCACTTCGTCAAGAATCTCAGCAAGAGCGACTTCCGTGTGGTGGACGACAACAAGCCGGCAGTCTCGATTGTGAGCTTCAGCAGCGAGACCAACCTGCCGCTGCGCGTTGGCCTGCTGATTGACTCCAGCAACTCCGTGCGCGACCGATTCCGCTTCGAGCAGGAGTCGGCGATCGAGTTCCTCAACCAGATTGTCCGGCCGAAATCGGACCGCGCCTTCGTCATCGGCTTCGACACGACCGCGGAGGTCACGCAGGACTTCACCGACAGCGCCGAACAGCTTTCGCGCGGCGTGCGCATGCTGCGTCCCGGCGGCGGCACGGCGATGTTTGACGCGGTGTACTTCGCCTGCCGCGACAAGCTGATGAAGGCGCCGACCATCGGCCCGGCGCGCCGCGCCATCATCCTGCTGAGCGACGGCGAAGACAATCAAAGCCGCGTGACCCGCGAGGAAGCCATCGAGATGGCACAGCGCGCGGAAGTGATCATCTACACCATCAGCACCAACATCAGCGGCATGAAACTGCGCGGCGACAAGGTGCTGGAGCGTCTGGCCGATGCGACCGGCGGAAGAGCCTTCTTTCCCTTCAAAATCCAGGACGTGGCCAACGCCTTCTCCGAGATCCAGGACGAGTTGCGCAGCCAGTATCTGCTGGCATACAAGCCTGCGGACTTGAAGCCGGATGGCCGATATCGCTCCATCGACATCCTGGCGGAAAACCACAAGAATCTGCGCGTCCGCGCTCGCAAAGGCTACTTCGCGCCGACGAACTAACCGTTTTGCTAATCGGATACCCACCTCCTCCGGCAGCGCGGGGATCCAACACCTAACGTATAGGTAAGCTATAGGTGACCTAGGGTTACTTGGCAGGAGACAGTCGTCAGTCTTCGGTCGTCAGCCGTAAGCACTAGGAACGATTCCTTCTAAGTCCCCGGAAAACCAGAGTTCTGGCTTGACAGGTGGGGCGGGCAAGACCAGAATTGCCGCCTACTTACACAAGGGACCTCGTATGCTAGCTGAGGTGTTGAGGCTTCCCGGCATCAACGACCGCTACCGCATTTTGCGCAAAATCGGTTCCGGGGGCATGGGCGAGGTTTATCTCGCTCGCGACGAACAACTGGATCGCGAGGTCGCGATCAAGGTGCTGCCACCCGGCACCTTGGCCGATGAGACTGCCCGCAAGCGTTTTCGTAAAGAGGCCCTGGCGTTGTCTCGGCTCAATCATCCCAACATCGCCATCATTCACGATTTCGGCCGGCAAAACGACGTTGACTTCCTGGTGATGGAGTACATCCCTGGCATAACGCTCAGCGACAAGATTGCCGCCGGCGCACTGACGGAGAGAGAAATCGCACGCCTGGGGACACAACTGGCCCAAGGGCTCGTCGCGGCCCACGAACAAGGCGTAATTCATCGTGACCTGAAGCCTGGAAATGTGCGCGTCACTCCGGACGGGCGGCTGAAGGTGCTGGATTTCGGCCTCGCCAAGGCCCTGTCTCCGGGCAACAGCAACAGTACGGCGACCGAATCTTCTATGCACTCGCATGGCGCAGTCGGCACCTTGCCATACATGGCGCCGGAGCAGTTGCAGGAGCGAGATGTAGACGCCAGGGCTGACATTTATGCGGCCGGGATGGTCCTGTACGAGATGGCAACGGGGCGCCGCCCGTTTGAAAACAAGTCGGCGGCCTCCTTGATTGGCGATATCCTGCACAGCCCTCCGCCTCCGCCCGGACGGCTGCGGCTGACGCTTTCACCGCGGCTGGAAGAGATCATCCTGAAGTGCCTGGAGAAGGAGCCGGAGAACCGGTATCAATCGGCGAACGATTTGCAGATTGACCTGCGGAGGCTGGCGCCTTCCGCGCTCGACAACGATCCGCTCCCTGTAGCAGGCGGCCGCAAGAGCCCCCGCAAAGGCGTGCGGCGCTTCAGGTTTGGAGTGCCGATCGCAGCCGCGCTGGCAGTGGTATTGCTCGGTATCGGTGTAGCTATCCTGAAACATCAGCCGGCAAGAGCTACCAATCCGGGAAACTTGGCCGGTGAATCGAGCGCGAGGGGGAAGTCGCCGCCGAGCGTGGCAGCCGAGGCGAGCACCCCAAGCAAGGCGCCAGCTCAGCCGCTAGCAGCGGAGACGCCGCCCCCACCGCCGCCGCGGCCGGAGGGGGCTGCAAAAGGCGCCGCTAAAGCTCCCGCCTCCCCTGGGCGCGCGGGAAAGCCAACCGGGCGCGGAGCACAGCGTGACAACGGAATGTGGACGCGCGACGACATTCCGGACCTGTTGGGCCAGGCTGACGCGTGCATGGCCAACGGAGACTATGAAAAGGCGATCAGCCGCTACGAACAGGTGCTGGTGATTGATCCGCAAAACCAGCGCGCACGGGACGGACTGCAGCGCGCGAAAGACGCCAACGCCATGCTCCGCTGAGTTCCGCCTACTGCGCCGTCGTCGAATTCACGTCGAACTCTTTTCGTAGAAACTCTTGCGCTTCGCTTCGCTCCGGGTTGGATTTCCCTGCCGTGGTATTCAGGTACAGGACGTATTTTTCCGCCGCAGCTTCCAGATCACCGTTGGAGGCATAGGCGCGGGCTTGCTCAATCACTTTTTGCGGCACCTCATTGAGGCGTTGAATGAGCTTTCTCAACAGCTCCTCCGAGGCCTGGTTTTCTGCCCGTCGTCGTAACTCCACCTCGTCCGGTGGTATTCCCTCTTCCACGACGCGATCCACGTCCTCAGGCTTGACGTTCTCCAGTACGGTAACTTTGTTGGGAATTTCGACGTGGACACTATCCATGGCGCCACGGCTGTCGGAATACGATTCGGAGATACGGAAGGAAATCTCCACCACGGCGTTGAGCTGGATGGTGCGCCGGGTGTAGTTGTACGGCAGAACGATCTCTTCCACGGTTGTTTCCGGGATTTGATCCAGGCTTTTCTTCGCGTCGGTCAACTTCTTGTCGGCCTCAGTGACCAGAGGTAAAGTTTCGATCACCTCTTTTTTCTTGTTCAAACCGCGGTAGATGCTCAATTGCTGGTTGATTCGTTCCAGTTCCTGCTGGATGGTTTCAACTTGACGCTTGGCTTGCAGCCACGCGGGATTTTTCACATCGTGCGTACCGGCGCGATAGTGCGACTGCAACGATTGCGTTTCTATTTTCTTGTCGACGTGGTGTTGCGTAACGCTCCCGACAACGTGATAGTTGGCGACAAACGGGCCGGAACTGGCCGTCTCGTCTGGGTCCGCAGAACGTTGCTGTTGGCTTACGGCTTTCAGGCCGGGAAGTCCCGAGTTCTCAAGGCCGGTGACGACCGCGTCCGCGAGTTGATCGGCAAGACCAAAGCTGTTCCGTCCGGACGTCTGGTCGCGAAAAGAAACGGTCAACGACAGTTTGGCGCGACTGTCGAAGTGGGGCGCATGGGTTGTGATCAGGTTGCGCAACTCCCCGGAATCGGGCTTGAAGAGTTCGGCCTCCCTGAGTAACAGCCATCCCAGTCCGACGCCCGAGCCGCGCGGCTTGTCGAAGAGCCGTTTCGCTTCCTTGATGTAGTAGTCGGCTAGCTTGTCGCTGATCTGGTCGAGCTTGATTTTGATCTGCTCGTTCTCCGACAGCTTGCTGGCTTCCTCCAGATAATCGAATGCCTGCCGTACGGCCTTTTCGTCGGCTCGCCCGCGGATGGGCAAATGGATGCGCAGCAACTCCGTGCTCCTGGCGGTGAGGGCCTGTAAGTACTGCGGCTTCAACGCTTGAAGGTCCTCCTCCACCAGCGGGTGCTGCGACTCCGACAAACCGTCCAGCAGTTCGTAGGCTTCGATATATTGCTTTTTCGCGGCGAGAGCACGAGCTTCGGCTGCCGTGGCAAGCGCCGCTTCTTTGTCTCTTAGCGACTTTAGTTCGGTTTGCGCGTTCTGCAGGCTGGCGGCGATTTCGGCATCGTCCTTACATTCAAGAGCCCGCTGAAATTCACGGATGGAACGATCCCAATTCGCCTCGTTCACGAACTGCCGGCCAAGATTGCGGTGGTATTCAAAGGCCGCGTCCACCACTGCGGCCACCCGCGGCACTTCGCCGGCGAAGCTTTTATAACGAAGGACAGAGGCATAGGCGGGATCGAATTTCTTTTCGGCCAGCAAGGACTCGGCGTACTGCACCGCCGCATTGAATTCCTGCGCTTGGGTGTAAACGGCAATTTTGAGTTGGTCGGCCGCCGAATAGGAAGGATCGACCAGGTACGCTTCCTGCAGGTGTGACTGCGCTTGCGTCAGGTGAGCATAACCACCGGTGTGCTCGCTGATCGCTCTAAGGTAGGCATTGAATTCGGAACGGGCAAGTCCGACGATCCTATAGAGTTCTGAGTCGGTATTCAGACGCAACCTTTCTGCGGCGACAAACCCCTTTTGCGCCTCCAGGGCGTTCTGCGAGGCCACGCGTGCCTGGCGCAATTCGTCGAAGCGCGGCTTGCCTCCCTCCTGGGACTTGCGATAGTCGGCAAAATGGCGGTCGCCCTCGTCGGTGATCAGCTTGGCAAGCGCTTTGCGGCTGTCACCGGCACGGGACGAGGCTGGAAATTGCCGCAGAAAGTTGCCCCACAGTTCGATCGTATTGGCACGCACCGCCCGCAGATACTCCGCCAACTCTGTGTCCGCCTCGGCCACAAGGTGCACCTGCATCTCTGCCTGGATGTTGGTCGGAAATGTGTCGCCGGCATTGCTGGAGCGGCCGGCCAGCGTGCCGGTGATCGCCGCCATATCGGCAAGTTCAGCGACTGAATACGACCGGCTCTTATCTACCTTTAAGTTCGCAGGTACGACGCACTGGGAGCTTGAGTTTGCCGTCAGGGTGAGGGCGCCGCCTTGCGCTCGTTCCAGCACCATTCCCGGTTCGATTGTGGTCTTATCCAGGTGCTTGTACTCACTGCCTGTAATTGTCGAACTCTTACAGACGTACATCTCGCGTCTTCCGTTCACCGCGAAATCAGCCAACTCGATGTATGCACCACCTGAATGAACTTGGTACAGGACTACGGCGACGAGAGGAGATTTGTCCTTGGCAGAGACGGACATGCACATGCAAAGGAGAAACATCAGCCAGGCGATTCGTGCCCCCATAGCAGGACCTCACACTCGTAGAATCGCGCCAAAACTTACACTTCTTTGTTTGTAGGGAGCGCAATGTAACACGATGAGTGAGTTATGGGAAGGCAGATAACAGCAGCCGACTTACCCGGATCGTCGGGCGGGATCAATTTCTACGCCTAGCTGTCCATCCTTGTGAACAAGAACTCAAAGATATGTTCCTCGGCTTGGGCCATTTCTCTGCCAGCATATTTTGCCGGGGCAATACAGCGCGCGACCGTGGTGGATCCGGCCAACGATCTCGATTTCTGAACGCTGCAGGAATACGCCTCTGCGACCAACTTGTGCTCACCCCAGGCGTCCAGATGGGGCAGGTCGAAGCCCAGGGTTATCGGGGATCGGTGCGCTTGGGCAGGAGTTGCCGGCGGCAGGGCTACGGTGTTGAGTCTTGAGTCTCACTTTGGCGCAGCCAGCCTCTCCATCTCAAAATGATCTCCTGCCTTTTTGGACAACTCTCGCCGGCTCAATGACTTGCAATCTTGAACTTGTGGCATCTGCGGTGCACTCCTTTGGTTAGGCCTTGTGTGTAGCGGAAGGAGCTGCACCCATGAATGACATGTCGCAAGTCGAATCCGCACGGGCCTTCGCGCGCAGTCTGAACATCCTGCTGAAGTATGTCCGCATGTACGGCCTCACCCACCAACGCACACGGAAGCAGGTAGACACCGCATGGAGCGAACTGGTGAAGGCAGCGGCGCCCGAGACCGGCCTGCTGATGGGCACGGCTGATGGCAAGCTGCTGATCGACGGAATGCCCTTGGAAGGGCACTCGGAGCGCAGCTTTGCCACCCTATTGACAACGGCAAACATCGGCAGCCTGCAATTCACCTACGGTATCCAACGCCGCGACCTGGAACAACTGCTGCACGCATTCCATAGCTGCAAGCCTTCCGAGGTGGGGGCACACCTGAAGGCCACACTCGGCGACAACGGCGCCATCCGGGTCAATGAAATCCACTTTGTTCCCGACTCGGAAGCGGGCCTGGCGGAGCAACTGGCGGCCCGGACCCTCGCCGACCGAGTCGACAACATTGTGCCGTGGCTGCACGACCCGGAAAAGCTTCTGCAACTGATCTTGGCGGCGGAGGGTTCCGATAGCAAGGACGGCGGCACAGGAAGCGGCAGCGGAAATGGGAGCGGTGAAGGAGCCGGCGGCGGATCGGGTAGCGGCGGCGGATCGGGTAGCGGTTCGGGCAGCGGCTCAGGAGGCGGGGGCGGCGACTTGTTCGAAGAGTCATCGGTCACCAAGACCTTGCGCCTGTTAGCCAGCGTGGCCACCTTACAAGGCAAGGCTAACGCGGAAACGGCGGTGATACGCGAACTGTCGAACGACAAGGATGCCTGCCGCGTGCTGCGCAAGGTCATGTTGTCGCTCCCGGTCGAAGGCGAGGATGATGGCCTGGGCACGAACTCGTTGAAGCGGCTGGCAGAACGGCTGGCGATCCGCTTCGCCATGCAGCAGTTTGAGCGCGGCAACGTGAAAGTGAATGCCGTGCACGAGATGATGGAGCGCATGGGGCGCGACATCGAAGAGCTGCGCTCGGTGCTCGATTCGCGCGAAGCCAAAATGACCAAGGCGGGCATCGCGGTGGAGTCCTATGCCGACGTGCTCGACCGCAAGTTCTGGGCTTCCGTTCCCGAGCAGGGTAAGAAAAGTGTCCTGCTGTCGGCGGACATGTGGTGCATCCCGGCGCGCAATACTCGAGCTTACATCGAGGAACTGATCGAGCGTGGCGACCTAAACCTGGCCGACCAGATCCTGAGAAACTGCCTGCGGCAACTGACGAATGAGGAATTGGACGCGCGCCGCAAGGCCTCCGCCATGGTCAGCGAACTGGCCGACCTTTTTGGCAAGGTTGACTCCGACCTGCAGTCGGACGCGCTGCGCCAGGTGGGAATGGGGATCTGTAGTGAAGACTCGCTGGAGATGCAGGCCCTGCTGGGCGCGGCGTACGTGCGCCTGACGCAGGAGGCGGCCCAACAGCGGAACTATCCGGCGGTCATGCAGTCGCAGATCACGCTGGAGCGGCTGCTGGAATACCGGCCGCGCACGGCGCAGGAGGTACGCCCGCGGGTGACCATGGACAACCGGCTGCGCGGGTTCATCAGCGACGCGGTGCAACAGCCCATCGCGCCCGACGGCCTGGTGCCGCTGCTGGCGCGGGTGCCCCAGGCAGCGGCGCACGAGCTCGCCGTCCAGTTCGCCCAGTGCACCCTGCGCAGCGAGGCGAACCGCTTCGTCGAGCTGGCCCAGGGCGTGGGCAAGAATGTCATCGAATGCCTCATTGGCACGATGCGCGCCGGCGCGTCGGGCGAAGTGGTCGGCACGGCCGCGCTGCTAAGCCGGCTGAGGCCGGAGATTGTCGAGCAGGAACTGCCGGGTCGGATCAAGGTTTTCGGACGCCCGCAGCAGGACGCGATTGTGCGCGCGCTGGCGGCCGCCGGCGCAACCCAGCGCGGCCGGCTGCTGCTGGAAATCCTGCCCCAGTTGGACCCGCTGTTGCTGCCGGTAACGTTGGACGAGATCGGATTTGCCGGGGATGTGTCCGCGGCGGGCAAGTTGATGGAGTTGGCCGCCGGCGAGGGTCTGGCCAAGGATCACCCCTTGGTGCGATTGAAGGCAATCGAGGCGCTGGGCCGGGTGGGCTCGCCGGATGCAATCTCGATGCTCGCGGAAATGCTGGCGCCGCGCGGTCTGTTTGCCTCGCGACGCTCCCGCGAATTGCAGCTTACGGCGGCCCGCGCCCTGCTGAGCTTGGATCCGGAGCGCACGGCTGCGGTGTACGCCCAGGGCGGCATTGGTCCGCAGGAACTGGCAGTGGGCGCGCTGGGAGCGACGGAATCGGATTGGGTGCGTCAGCGGCGGTACCCGCGCGTACAGCCGGCGCGTGCCATCAGCGCGCTGGCCATCACGGGCAAGGGAAAGTGCGCCGTGGACGTAGAAGCCTTGAGCCTGGGCGGAGGACTGATCGCCTCCGATTCGCGTCTGCCGCGCGGCGGCGAGGCGGTGCTGGAATGGCAGTCCGGCTTACACCGGCTGCGAGGCCATGTAGTGCTGCGGCACCTGGCCACACGCGAATTGGCCTTCGAAGTCCTGGAAATCGACATGGACGGGCGAGGACGCCTGCGGCGCATGGTCATGGATCACACGCCGGCGGCGCTGAGCGCGGTTGCCGCTGGCTGACCTTTGCCATTTGATCTGGGAACGCTGATTGGCCAGGTGTGCTCCTGGCTCCGCTTCGCTCCTTCTGAAATCAGGCATCATCCGTTCGGCCGGCCGGTGTCGTGCTCGTCGCGATGCACCTCGTGATGGTCCTCCGCCGCTTCCAGGTGAGTGATCACCTGCGCCCGCACGCCCAGCGCCTTGGGCAGGCTTTCTTCCACCTAGGTGGCGATGGTATGCGCCTCGCCGACCGAAACTTCGTAGGGGAACAACAGGTGGACCTCGATCATCAGGGTGTAGCCGGTGGTGCGGAAGCGCACGCCGTGGTACTCGACGCCGAGCCGCGCGCACACCTGGTCAAGTTTATCGCGCAGCTTGCGGCCGGTGTCGGGATCGGAATAGTCCATCAGCCCCTGGGCGGAACGCCAGACAAGATGTCCGCCGGACCAGACGATGTTGATGGCCACCGCGATGGCGAACAGCGGGTCGAACGGCTTCCATCCCGTGAGCAGAACCAGCGCGAGACCGCCGACCACCCCGAAGCTGGTCCAACTGTCGGTCAGCACGTGCTTTCCGTTGGCTTCCAGGATGAGCGAGTGGTGGCGGCGTCCGGTGCGCACAAGGTACCAGCCCAGAAGGGCGTTGATCACCGACGCGGCGAGCACGAACAGCGCGCCGGCGCCCAGGTTTTGGAGCCGCAGGCCGTGGAGCCACTTGTCGACCGCCGCCCAGATGATGGCAATGGCGGCGATGATGATCATGGCGCCCTCGAACCCGGCGGAGAAAAACGTGATGCGCTCATAGCCGTAGGGAAAACGCTCGTCGGCAGGCTTGGTGCTCAGGTTCAGGCTGAAGGCCGCGAAGCCGACGGCAACCACGTGGATGATGGATTCGGCGGCATCGGAGAGAATCGCGGCCGAGCCGGTGAGCAGGTACGCACCGACTTTCCCGGCCAGCATGACCACCCCAAAAATCAGCGACAGGCGCATGGCGAAGCGCGTGTCGCGCAAGGCTTGTCCGTCAAGGGGCGCGGTCGGCACGGGGCGATTGTAGGTTAGGCGCGCGCGCGGCGCACCAAAACGAACTTGGAAATCAGTTTCAGTTTCCAGTTTCGGCGGCCGCGCCACGGCGCGGTAGTACGGCTACGACTGGGGCGCGGCCGGGCTGCCTTCCAATCCCAACTCCAGTGCGATCGTCTTCATGGCATCAATGCAGAAGGCGATGTGCTGGTCCAGGTCCACGCCGAGGGCGGCGGCGCCGTTGACGATGTCTTCGCGGCTGACGCTGCGGGCGAACGCCTTGTCCTTCATGCGCTTCTTCACCGATTTGGCTTCCAATGAGCGGATGGATTTGTCCGGCCGGACGAGGGCGGCGGCGGTGATGAATCCGGCCAGTTCGTCGCAGGCAAAGAGCGCTTTCTCCAAGTGCGTGTCACGCGGGACGCCGGTATAGTCGGCGTGCGACATGACCGCCTTCTTGACCTCGTCGGGCCAGCCGCGCTGAGTGAGGATCTCGTGGCCGCGGTAGGGATGGTCTTCCTGGCTGGGCCAGCGGTCGTAATCGAAGTCGTGGATGAGGCCGACGACGCCCCATTTTTCCTCGTCATCGCCGAACTTGCGGGCGTAAGCGCGCATGCAGGCCTCGACCGCGAGAGCGTGCTTGCGCAAATTTTCCGACTGGGTGAACTCAGTTAGTAAACACCACGCGGACTGACGCTCATACATGGCTTTCTCCCCCGATTCGCCGATATTTCTCCCCTGTTTTCCTCATATTCTTGGATTTCCACAGGTTATCTCGCGGAATTACCCCAAATAGGTGTTGACACACCTTAACACTTGCCGCAAATTATGCACCAAGGTTAGCGCTTGACAAAAGTCCTAACCCGGTCAGGTGCCCGCTCTGGCATCTCCCACAAGCCTGATGGCCACGACTTTAGCTCCTGTAGATTCCCGGGAAGTGGTGAGATGCGACCGTTGTCAGCTTGTCCAGTTTAGAACCAACAACAACAATTGCCGGCGTTGCAAGACCTCGCTCGACCAGGAAGAGCCCGAGCCTATCCTGGTGCAGCCGCAACCGCAACTGCAGCCGCCGGCGATGCACCGCCATGGCATCCAGGTGGCGTTCGCCATCCGTACCCTGCGGCAGCGCAACGGGCTGAGCCAGCGGCAGCTTGCCATGCGCATGAGCGTGCCGCGCACCTACGTGTCCAAGATCGAAAACGAGAAGGCGACGCCGACCTTGTCGTCGCTGGAGCGGCTGGCGCGGGCGCTGGAGGTGACCGTGCCCGACCTGATCATGGGCTGCGGCCACGACGAGGAGACCCGCGACCTGATGAAAGACGAGTTCATCGCCGAGCTGGTGCCGTTCCTGTCGAAGCTCAACGGCATGCAGTGGCAGAGCGTGCTCTCGCAGATGCGGGAAATGACCACGCGCCCGCGGCGCACCGCATAACCGATTTCTCCCCCATTTGTTCCGCCGGAGCCTCATGCTCCGGCGTTTTTATTGATGCGTGCATTGCGGGTTACGCCTTACAAGGGATGTCGGCAGGCGGTACAATTACTCTGACACGTGCCACGTGCCAGGTTCTCCAGTTCATTCCTGTAGAGGTTACCCCTTGGAAGTCAGTGTGCCTTCCGGACTCGACCGGAAGGAAACCGAGATCTACCGGCAATTGGATCCGCGGCGGCTGCCCCAGCACATCGCCATCATCATGGACGGCAACGGGCGCTGGGCGCGCCAGCGTCATCTGCCGCGCATTGCGGGACATCGCGCCGGCGTGGATGCGGTGCGTTCGACGGTGGAGACCGCCGCCCGCGTCGGCATTCAGTCGTTGACCCTGTACGCTTTCTCCACCGAAAACTGGCAGCGGCGGCCGCGCACCGAGGTCGGCTTCCTGATGCGGCTGCTGCGGCAGTATCTCAAGCGGGAACTCCCGACCCTGCAGAAGAACAACATTCGCCTGGACTACATTGGGCGGCAGCATGAGCTTCCGCCGGAGGTCCAGGAGCGGATGAACTGGGCGCGCGAGCAAACCTCGCGCAATACCGGGCTGCGGCTCACCCTGGCCCTGAATTACAGCGCGCGGCTGGAGTTGGTGGACGCCTTCCAGGCGATCGCGCACGCCGCCGCCCAGAACGGCGGACTCGCGCACCTCCAGTGCAGCGAAGAGCTCATCGCGCAGCACCTCTATACCCGAAATCTGCCGGAACTTGATTTTGTGATCCGCACCAGCGGCGAAATGCGCCTCAGCAATTTCCTCCTGTGGCAGGTGGCGTACGCGGAGATTTACGTGACCAACACGCTGTGGCCGGAGTTCCGCGGCGTGCACCTGCTGGAGGCGATCGCCGAATATCAAAAGCGCGAGCGCCGTTATGGCGGGCTGGGCGACGGCGGTAAGCACCCCTCCTCAGCCGCGGGCAACGGGAGCCAGCGCGCTCAATGAAGCGTGTCGCCACCGCGGCCGTCCTGATTCCCATCGTTCTCGTCCTGGTGCTGCGCGCGCCGGTGCCGCTGCTGGCGGCGGTGGTGGCCGCGGCCGCCGTCCTCACCCTGCGCGAGTACGTGGACCTGGTGCGCCACTACAACGTCGAGCCGTTTCGCAGTCCTCTCTATGTCGTCACAGTCCTGGGATTTGCGGCGCTGGCGGCGCAGACGGGCAGCGACTACCTGATCGCGACCTCGCAGATGCTGTTTGGCATCGCGGTGGCCGTGGTGGGAGTTGCATTCTTGTTTCTTGCGCTGGCGATGCGGCGCGAGCCGCTGTCCACCGGATTCCCCGCCGCAACGGCGGCGACGTTCGGCTTCGTTTACGTCGCGATACCGCTGGCCATGCTGGTGCAATTGCGCCAGCAAGGCTCGGGCGCGTTCCTGATTCTCTACATCCTGATTGTGGTGTGGATGGGCGACACGGTGGCGTACTACACCGGGCGCGCGCTGGGGCGGCACAAGCTGGCGCCACGCGTCAGCCCGGGCAAGACCTGGGAAGGAACGGTGGGATCGTTTGTCGGAGCGATTGTCTGCGGAACGCTGGTGTTCGCCTACTCAAGGCCGATCAGCAGTGGATTGATTTCCGCCGGGCTGCTGGCGCCGGGACAGGCGTACTTGCCGCCACGCATGCCGCCACTGTGGCATTTCGCCGCGCTCTCGGCGGCGATTAACATCGCGGCGCAGGTTGGGGACCTGGCGGAATCGTTGCTCAAGCGCGGGGCCGGGGTGAAGGATTCGGGCACGATTCTGCCCGGGCACGGAGGCATGCTCGATCGCATTGACGCGCTGCTCTTTGCCGCCCCGGTGCTCTGGTATTATGCGGCTTTCAGGGTTTTGAGTTAGCACCAGAGGGTTTTCGGTGATCGCTGTGGCGGTGATCGGCTGTAAGCTGCCTTGAACCGAAAACACTGCCAAACTCGTCTAAGTATTTGGGGAGGCTCGTTGTGACCATTGATCAACGCTTAGAGCGGCTAACCGAACGCCATGAGGCTCTTACCCAGAGCCTAGAGTTGCTCACCTCCGACCTGACCAATCTGGAAAAATTCGTGGGCGAGATAGCGGAAGGAACCGCCCGCTTGTTGCATATTGCTCAAATTCATGAACACCGCATTACGCGCTTGGAAGACAAGGACAAATAGCCAAAACGAGTTCCCCTTCCGATCGCCGACTGCCGACACCCATTCATGAAAAAGATCGCCATTCTCGGGTCCACGGGTTCGATTGGACGCAGCACGCTGAGCATCATCAGCGCGTATCCCGAGCGCTTTTCCGTGGTTTCGCTCGCCGCCGGCAACGATGCCGACGCGCTCTTCCGGCAGGCGCTGCGCTACAAACCGCGCCTGGTTTCCATCGCCAACGAAGAGGATGCGCGGTCGATCCGCGAAGGACTCGAGATGTCGGGTCTCGAGGGTATTGAAGTCGTGCACGGGCCTGCGGGAAATGTTGCCGTCTCGACCCATGCGGAAGCGGAGTTCGTGGTCAGCGCCATCGTGGGCGTTGCCGGACTGGAAGCGACCTACGAGGCGGTGCGAGCCGGAAAGACACTGGGACTCGCCAACAAGGAAGCCCTGGTGGTCGCCGGCGAATTGATCACCGCGGAAGCCCGGCGCCAGGGCAAGCCGCTGCTTCCCATCGACAGCGAACACAACGCGGTGCACCAATGCATGCGCGGCGGACGCGCCCAGGAGGTGGAGCGGATCTGGCTGACGGCCTCCGGCGGCCCGTTCCTCAACCTGCCGGCATCGGAGTTCGACGGCATCACGCCGGAGCAGGCGCTGAATCACCCGACGTGGAAAATGGGGCCGCGGATCACGATTGATTCGGCCACGCTGATGAACAAGGGATTCGAGGTGATCGAAGCCTGCCGGCTGTTTGGCATGCCGGCCAGCCGCATCGGCGTGATCGTGCATCCGCAGTCCACGATTCATTCCCTGGTGGAATTCGTGGACGGAAGCTTGCTGGCGCAGCTTTCGGTGACCGACATGCGCCTGCCGATCCTGTACGCGCTCACGTATCCGGATCGCATCGGATCGGATTTGCGCTTCCCCGTCCAGGAACTCCGGACGCTGGACTTCAGCCCGCCCGACCTGGAGCGCTTCCCCTGCCTGCGGCTGGCCTATGAAGCGGCCGAGGCCGGCGGGGCCAAGACGATTGCCCTGAATGCCGCCGATGAGGTCGCGGTGGCCGCCTTCCTGGACCGCAGAATCAGCTTCCCCGATATCCCCCGCATCATTGAGGGCACAGTTCGTGAAACTGCGGACGTGCATCCCGAATCTATTAGTCAGGTACTGGCGGCCGATGCTGAGGCGCGCCGGTCGGCTTGGGATAAAATTGAGTCACGGAGCGGCAGCCCATCGCCGCGTTCCGCCCAAGTAAGCTCATAAAGGACTCTTTAACCCTTTGATGGAAAATTTCTTTGTCGACCTGGCGGCGGTTGCCGTCGTGCTCGGGATCATGATCATCGTGCACGAGTTCGGGCATTTTGCCGCCGCCAAACTGTTCGACGTGCGGGTGGAGCAGTTCGCCATCGGCTTTGGCAAACGGCTGTTCGGGATCAAGCACGGCGAGACCGATTACCGTTTTAACGCTCTGCCCTTCGGCGGCTACGTCAAGATGGCGGGCGAAAACCCGCTCGAGGCCCATACCGGTGACCCGCGGGAGTTTCCCTCCAAGCCGCGCTGGCAGCGGTTCATCATCGCCTTCGCCGGGCCCTTCGCCAACATCGTGCTCGCCATCGGCTTGCTGACCGGCGTGTTCATGGTCCGCTACGAGCACCCGGTTTATCTGGAGCAGCCGGCGGTGGTGGGCTTTGTCGCGCCGGGTTCGCCGGCGGAGAAGGCTGGCATCGAGCAGGGCGACCTCATTGTGCGGGTGGACGGAGAGCAGAACCCCACTTGGGAAGATGTGCTGCTGAAGGCGATGCTGAGTCCCGGGCACCCGCTCGACATCTCGGTGCAGCACGGCAGCGTCGTCACCGAAAAACAAATCGTTCCCAAGGCGGTGGGGCCGAGCGAAATCGGGGAGATGGGCTTGATCCCCAACCGGCAGATCCAGGTCGGCAAGGTGGATGATTCCATGCCGGCCGCCAAGGCGGGCATGCAGCCGGGCGACATCGTCGCCAGCATTAACGGCAAGCCGGTGCGCTCCATCGAGGCATTACTGGCGGCGCTAGAGGCCAACAAGGAAAACCCGGTGACCGTGGGCGTGCTGCGCAACGGGTCGGAGATGACCTTGAAGATCACGCCGGTGCTGGCCGATGTGCAGGGGACGAAGCGTTACCGGCTGGGCTTCCAGGCGGCCGAGCCGATGCGCAGCGACAAGCTTCCCTTCGGCAAGGCGTTTGCCAAGTCGCTGGAACAGAACAAGAAGAACTCCTTCCTGATCATCGAACTGGTCGAGAAGATGGTGCAGCGCAAGGTCTCGGTAAAACAGTTCTCCAGCCCGATCGGAATTGCGCAGGCCTCCGGCGAGGCGGCCCGGCAACAGGGCTGGACGCCGCTGCTGCAGTTGATGTCGGCGATCAGCCTGAACCTGGCGATCTTCAACCTGTTCCCCTTCCCCATCCTGGATGGCGGAATGATTCTGTTCCTGGCAATCGAAGGAATCCGGCGGCGCGACATCAGCCTGCGTTTGAAGGAGCGCATCTACCAGCTCGCCTTCGTGCTGCTGATCCTGTTCGCCGTGATCGTCATCTACAACGATCTGGCGAAGACCATACCGAGTTTGCAGAGATTGCCGTAAGACAGTGGTCAGTGGCTAGGAACTAGAAACCCATCTCACATATCGGATTCGGGTAGTTCCGGCAAGCTCGTCGCTGGGATAGTTTCTACTTTGCCCGTGATCCAGAAGGAATCGCAAAAGCTCTGACTTTATTCACTCCTAGCCGCTTTGGGTTCTCTATGTATTATTCTTAGTCGTATCATGTCAGGTCTAGAAGGCCGAGTGCTCGGCCCCAACCCTATTGCGCTTCTCCGTCCATCGTAGGGCCGGGACTCGAACTGGCATCAGGATTGACCTTAATCTTCTTAAGCGAGTCCTCACATTCCTTGACATAGTGATGCAAGTCAAGGTTGGAGAAAATCCTTATCGCACGTTCCAGATAATTCCGGGCTGCCAACGGGGAAACGTCTACAATGTCCATCCCGGCATTTGCCGTCCAGATTCCGATGTGCCTCACGTCGCCTAGATCCTCAGCTATCGACAATGCCTGCTTGTAATAGTCCAGAGCCTTTTGAGTGTCGTCGAGATACTTATGTGTCACGCCCAAATTTCCGAGAGTCCTTCCTTCGCTCGCTTTATCGCCTATGATTCTTGCGATTCTCAAAGCATTCTCGTGATAGAGAACAGATTTCATTAGGCTATTGCGGTCACCGATGGATTTGTAGGCTATGCCCGCGTTGCCGTTGCACTTACCCTCAATCTCCTTGTTCCTAGCTCTTCTGCTGAGCCGCATCGCTCGTTTGTAACAGCTAATAGCCCGTGAATGGTCGCCCAAGTCCTCTAACACGATGCCGATGCTCCCCAAAGCGCGGGCTTGACCTAATGGCAACCGGCAAGCTCGGCTAAGTTCCAGGGCAATTCGAAGATTCTCAAGTGCCTCATGACATCTTCCAAGGTCGCGATAGTTGTCTCCGATCGTTTGAAAAGCTGAGATCTGAAGACCCATTTGAGTATTCACAGCGACGAACTGTTCGAGTAACTCGGTTGATCGTTTGTAGCGGCCGGCGCGTTGTAACAGATGCCCCGCTAGGTAACTATTAAGATTCTTACCGTATTTGAAGAGCGCATTGTTGTGCCAACGCGTTAAGTAGTCACGCCAAATCCCTGCGGGTCGCACCGGTTCGGAAATCGGAGCGCCGAGGAGCCTGCCACATGCTGCGTTCAATAGGTCATCTGCGTTGCATCGCAGTACGTTGCCGACAAACCTAGAAAATGGATTTTCCTCCCATACAGCAATATCATCCAACGTAGCATCGGCTGGAGGAACGTCAACATGCTGAACAAACAAGATTCTCTGAGAAGTGCTCGGTACTCGGCGAATCGCAGGCCCAATATCAAACCGGTCGGAACAACTGTACCCAATTATAAGAATGACCCTGATTCCAGGATGGCCGAGAAGTTCCAGGAGAGCCTCAGCACGATTAGCCACTAGGGTTTGATTCGCAACTCCTCGGATAGTAATGGCTAAACTTCTTGGGTCCCGCAATGTGCCGTGAAGTTTTAGAAGTTGGACCCTTCCGGAATTCCATGAAATGCGCCGAAGTTCTTGATCTCGGTAGTAAAGGTCGAAGGGAACGCCCTGCTCGTTCAAACTGTCTTCGAGGAACGTATCGAAATTGGTGGTGACAACCGTGCTCAGGAATCCGCGAGCCGCGAGCCGAGCGAACAATACGTGGTCTTGATTAGGTTTCGTACCCTGAAAGACCTTGAACAGGTCCTGCAGTCCCGTAGCTTGGAGGAGCACCTCCATAACAGACTCGAATGGAAGTTGGACACTTAAAAATTCACTCTTCGTGCCATCGTTCATACCTACTAGGTCTAAGACCGCCGTCACCAGAGTCCCTGCCAGCGGAACATCAGAATAAAGTGAAATGCCCGCTCCGCAGAAAAGACAGAAAGGTCCTTCGGCGAGTTCCAATACCGCCGAATCGATCGCAGGAGAGGTCATCATCAGAGAATTGTCGAGACACACCGCCTGACCAACCGTCAGCCTTTCAACATTGTAAGGTGCCCGACTTCAAAATGGTTGCGAGATGTTGAGCGGTCAATTTCAGGCCTATTGGCCTTACGGCTTGCGACAACTGTCCGGATAGTCGGTAACTCGGAATGAACGCAAGATGTAGCCCGGCCGCCCGCGGCCGGGTTTGCTTTTGCCGTCGACCGTCGACCAAAGCCTGCCCCGAGCGTAGCCGAGGGGACCGACGACTTGTTACACTCAATGCATGGCAGAGATTCACCGCAGGAAGACTGTGACCGCCGAGGTGGGCGGGGTGCGCGTCGGGTCGGACGCGCCGGTGGTGGTGCAATCCATGACCAACACCGATACCGCGGATGCGCTGGCGACCGCGCAGCAGGTGGAAGCGCTGGCGCGCGCCGGCTCGGAGCTGGTGCGGATCACGGTCAACAACGATGCCGCCGCCGAAGCCGTGCCCCGCATCCTGGATCTGCTGGACCGCCGCGGTGTCAACGTTCCCATCGTCGGCGATTTTCACTACAACGGCCATCTGCTGCTCAAAAAGTATCCCGCGTGCGCGCGCGCGCTGGCGAAGTACCGCATCAATCCCGGCAATGTCAGCGTGGGGCGCAAGGACGACGACAATTTCCGCACCATGATCGAAGTCGCAGTCGCAAACCAGAAGCCGGTGCGCATCGGCGTGAACTGGGGTTCGCTGGACCAGGCGCTGTTGACGCGCATGATGGACGAAAACTCGCGGCAGGCGGAACCCCGGGAAGCGCGCGACGTCACCATGGAAGCGATGATCGTGAGTGCGCTCAATTCGGCGGGACTGGCGGAAAAATATGGGCTGCGGCGCGACCAGGTCATTCTCAGCGCCAAGGTCAGCGGCGTGCAGGACCTGATTGACGTTTATCGCGCCCTCGCCGCTCGTTGCGACTACCCGCTGCACCTGGGGCTGACCGAAGCCGGCATGGGAACCAAAGGCGTGGTGGCTTCCACCGCCGGCATTGGCGTGCTGCTGCAGGAAGGAATCGGCGACACGATTCGCGTTTCACTCACCCCCGCACCCAACGGAGACCGCACCGAGGAGGTGGCGGTTGCGCAGCAGATTCTGCAATCGCTGGGCATCCGCAGTTTCCTGCCGCAGGTGACGGCGTGTCCGGGCTGCGGCCGCACCACGAGCACCTTTTTCCAGGAGTTGGCGGACGACATCCAGTCCTACGTCCGGCGGCAGATGCCGGCGTGGAAGCAGCGCTACGAAGGCGTCGAGGAAATGACGCTGGCGGTCATGGGATGCGTGGTCAACGGGCCGGGCGAATCCAAGCACGCCAACATCGGAATTTCGCTGCCGGGAACCTTTGAGGAACCGGTCGCGCCGGTGTTTGTTGACGGGAAGCTCGCTACGACCCTGCGCGGCGATCACATCGTCGAGGAGTTCATCCGCATTCTCGACAACTACGTTGCGTCCCACTACGCGCGTAAGGCGGAAACCACCGCTCCGATCCAATAAGAATTCCCAACCACAGAGACCACGAAGCCCGAGGGAAAACACCGAGGGCATTGGAGGGTTGAATGCCCTCCCTCAAATCTCCGGGTCCTCTGTGGTTAAGAATTTGCGGTCGCCGGATCTACGGACGATGCCGCCGCCGCGGTGGACGATCAACCCTGCTTTGGCCCCTGGGGCCCGGCACGCGCGTTGGAAGGTCTCCCCAGACTCGCGGCGCGTGAGCGATCGGCTAGAAGCTCAGCAGGGCCGCGCACGCCAGCAGCCAAATGACAAACCCCACAATGTTCAAGGTCAGCCGGATGCCGGTGTTGTCGATGATCCAGTTGTACTTGGCGTCCATAACTTCCTCCGATCCTGTTTCCTTGGACGGTGGATATCGTTTTTGGTTAGCAGGCCGTCCGTCCCAGCTGTCTGTTAATACGGAAGACGAGGGAGGAAGGTTCCGTGTTCGAGATTTTTTTCGTGAAAACCAGTGGGGGAATGGCGGAAGTAAGAAGTCAGAAGTAAGAATTTAAGAAGTCAGACCAAACCAAATGCCGATGGCGATTTGGCAATTCTGGTTTTTCATTTTGACTTCGGCTTTCTGACTTCTGACTTCTTGATTCTTAATTGTCGGGATTTCTACTTTCGAAGTGAGTTAAAAGAAGACTATCACCACCCACCACACACCGGTGGGATACTGCGCGCTATCGGCGAAGCAGGCACCGACGGCAAAGCGCTTCACGCTGAGATCGTGCGCCATCTTCACGGCATTGGGGGGAAGCTGGGAGGGCTCTGATTCGGTGTACGCCACCGCGGCATCAACCTCGGGCAAGCCCAACGGCGTGCGCGAATCGAGCCGTCCCTGCTGCGCCATGGCGCACGCCATTCGCGGAAGTTGCGGCATGCGGACAACCTGCGCCAGCGGGATGTGCGCGCGCCGGCGTTCTTGCTCGAAGGCGGCGATGATCGCGTTTTCCGCCTCGTTCACCGAGTATTCCTGTACCCGGTGCGCAAAATCTTCCGTCACCCACAGCAGGTCGCCGCTGCGCACCACGCCGATGCCGACCGTGTTGTAATTCGGGCTGAGGATGTTGGCACGATGCGGCGCCGACAGCATCAGCCCCTCATGCGCCGCCTCGACGGAATAGTCGTAGGCAACGTTCTCGGCGTCCCGGTCGAAGCGGAGATTGGCCGCGGCCAGCCGCTTGGGCAGCGGCGGCTCGCCGGGAAACTCGTGCGATAACTGCTTCGCCTTGGCCATCAGCACCGAGTGTTCGCGCGCGGCTTGCGTCAGGCGGTCGTCCGTTTTCAAACTGGGCAGTCCGGCACGAGCCCGTTCCAGGTTCAGCATGTCCACCAGTTGTGGCTCCGCCTGGTTGTCAAACTGCTGGGCCGTAGCAACCGCGACCGAAAGGGTCGCCGACACGGCGAAGATACAAATCAGCAGGAATCGTATTTTCATCGCTCGATTGGATGCGCGAACCCGGTGGAAATCTCCTGTGATAGCATGCGATCTTCCCGCTCAAGGAGTACATCATGGACCAATGGGCAGTCGCAATGGTGCCGCTGCTGATCGGCGTGGCCATTGGGTCCGCGATCGCGTATTTTGCCGGACGCGAAAAGTCACCAGGAATGGAAATTCGGGCGGTCGGAGCCGAATCCGTCCTCAAGGCGGTGCGAGCGCAGGCCGAGATCACGCGCTCGGAATTGTCCGCGGTCCGCTCCAATCTCGCAGTCGAACAACAGGCTCGGGCCACCGCCGAGGCGGAATTGAAATCGGAGCGCGAGCGGATGGTCGCGGAACGTGAACTACTGAACCAGGCAAGCCAAAAACTCAAGGACGCCTTCGACGCACTCGCTTCCGCAGCTCTGCGCAACAACAATGAGGCGTTCCTGGCGCTGGCCAATCAGAACTTAGGAGCAATCAAAGCGGAGACAACCGCGGAAAAAGATGCGGTCGCGGACCTGGTTCAACCCATCCAGGAAAAGCTTGGCCAATTTAACGAAGAAATTCGCCGGCTGGAAATCGCGCGTACCACCGCGTATAGCACGCTGAGCGAGCAAGTGAACTCTCTGAAGCAGACGCAGGAAAAGCTGCAGGCCGAAACCGGCAACTTGGTGAAAGCGTTGCGCTCTCCTACGGTCCGCGGCCGCTGGGGAGAAATCCAATTGCGACGGGTGGTGGAGATCGCGGGCATGCTGCCTTACTGCGACTTCGCGGAGCAGGAAACCGTAACCACCGCGGACGGCCGCCTGCGCCCCGACATGATTGTGCGCTTGCCCGGCGGCAAGAACATCGTCGTGGATTCGAAGGCCCCGCTCTCCGCCTACCTGGAAGCGCTCGAGGCACAGGACGAAGATGTGCGTCGCGCGAAACTGGACGCGCATGCAGCGCAGATTCGTACCCACCTGGCGAAGCTGAGCGCAAAATCTTATTGGGAGCACCTGCAGCCGACACCCGAGTTTGTCGTCATGTTCCTGCCGGGGGAAGCGTTTTTCAGCGCGGCGCTGGCGCAGGATCCGGCGTTAATCGAGGAAGGCGTGAATCAGCGCGTCATCCCGGCATCGCCGACTACCCTGATCGCGCTGCTGCGCGCCGTGGCCTATGGCTGGCGGCAGGAAACCATTGCGGAAAGCGCGCAGATGATTAGCGACCTGGGCAAGGAGCTTTATGATCGCCTGCGCACCATGGCTGGACACTTCGCCGGCGTCGGGAGGGCCCTCGACAGCGCCGTAAAGTCCTACAACAGTACGGTTGGATCGCTGGAGACCCGGGTTCTTGCCTCCGCGCGCAAGTTCACCGAACTCGGCGCCGCAGCAAGAGAAGAAATTCCTGAGATCGAAGCCGTGGAGAGCACGGCGCGCACCCTGCAGGCCCATGACTGGAGCGCACAGTTGGATCTCGCTGCGTCCGCTGAAGAATCGCCGCCGCTGGCTAACCCCGAACCCAGTGGGCAACAGCCCGGTCGGTCATCACCGGCCGGCCCGTAATCGGCGCATTTTTTCAGCGCCATGATTTTGGGGCGGGCGGCCGAATCGCCCGTATCGGCCGCCAACTGTGCTCCGGTGGCCGCCCTTATCCCGCCGCCTGGTTCGTGCCAGCGCTGCGCCGGCTCTTGATCTCCGCCAGCAGCTTTTCGATGGCGTCTTCTTTCTCCAGGGCGGCGAACTTGTCGTCCACGGTGTCGCCCGCCAACTCGGCCTTGGCCTCGCTCACCGCTTCGTCATGGGCGACGCGCCGCTTCATGCGGTCGAACCCGGCCGCCTTGGAGCTGTCCACCATGCTCGACCGCGCGTCGCTCGCCTTGCCCAGCGCGCGCGCCCGGCGATGCTGCGCGATCAGCATGTCGCACTTGTTCTGCGCCTCCGCCAGCTTTTGATCCAGCTTGCTGAGCGCCGTCTTCAGGTTTTCGACTTGCGCCTTCTGGTCGGACACCTGCTGCGCGAAGCTTTCCGCCAGCTCCTTGTAGCTGATGGAGCGCTCCAGCGCGACGCGCGCCAGGTCGTCCTGCTTCTTGTCCACGGCCAGCTCCGCTTTCCGCACCCACTCGGACGCGGCGTCTGCGTTCTCTTTCTGCTTCTTTTCCAGCAGGTGCTGATCGGCGATGGCGATGGCCACCTGCGTCTTCACCTGCAGGAGCTGGTTCTGCATGTCGAGGATGATCTGCTTGATCATCTTCTCGGGGTCTTCCGCCTTGTCAATCAGGTCATTGAGATTGGCGCGGACCAGGGTTGCAACTCGTTCCAGTAGTGCCATGACAAACTCCTTTGAGCTTTCCGCTCTCAGCGATCAGCTTTCCGCTACTGCGGTTCGACTGGACGTTTGGGGCGGCGCCGCGCGCTGGCCGACAGCACGATGCCCATGACGACGCCGAGCGGAATCCACACCGCAATCTGGCCACTCAGCAGGCCGACCGCCGCCCCCGTCAGAATTCCCGCGATCAGTAAATATGCTCTTTCCATCTCCGAACTCCTTCCGTCGCGCTTGGTGCCCCACATCTGCCCGCCTTTGGCAGATGTGGGTCGAGTCACACTCGGGACTCGCAACTATTTGCCAGCCCCAGCGCCCTTGCCCTCACTCGATGCATCCGGCTTCGCACCCTTGTCGCCGATCAGCCGTACCTTGCCGAGCAGCTCCGACATCTTCATCCCGCTCAGGGTCTCGAACAGCGCCGGCACCTGCGCCGCCATCTGCGCGATGTCGCCGGTGATCTTGTTCATGCCGGCGGAATCGCCATTGCCCGTGCTGACGATGGTGATCTTGTCCACATTCGCCAGCGGCGCCGACAACGCCCTTACGATCTCCGGCAAACCGGTGAGCAGCTTGTCAATGACCGCCGCCTGGTTGTACTCCTGGAAGGCCGCGGCCTTGACGTTCATCGCCCGCGCCTCGGCGTCGCCCTTCTTGAAGATGATGTCGGCTTCGGCCTCGCCCTGCTGGCGGATGGAAGACGCCTTGCCTTCCGCCTCTACCGTGAGCCGGGCTTTCTCGGCCGCGGCCAGGGTCTCGATGCGCTGGCGCTCGATCTCCGCCTGCTTAAGCACGGTGGCGATCAGTTCCTTCTCGCGGCGCATGATCTCGGCTTCCTGCACCTTGACCTGCGCTTCGCGCTCCACCTGCTGCACGCGCACTTGCTCGGCGGTGAGCTGCTGCTGCATGACCTGCGTCTGGATGTCGTACGCCTTGTCAGCCTGCGCCTGCTGCTTCTTACTGGTTTCCAGGTATTGCGCCTGTTTGACATTGAGGTCGCGCGTGGCCTCGGCCTGCTTGGCCTGCGACAAAGTCTGCGCCAGCACGCGCTCCTGGTCCGCCTGCGCTTCGGCCACGGAGGCTTCGCGCTTGGCGACAGCGCGCCTGATCGCCGTGTCGCGCTCGGCTTCGGCGGCGGCGATGTCGGCATCGCGCTTGATGCGCGCGATGTCGGGCCGGCCCATGTTGGAAATGTAATCGTTCTTGTCCTTCACTTCCTTGATGGTGAAGGAAATCACTTCCAGGCCCATCTTGTTCATGTCGTCGGCGCAGGTGGAGCGCATGCGCTCCGCCACCATCTCCGGCTGTTTCACGATCTCTTCCACCGTGAGCTGGCCGATGATGCCGCGCAGATGGCCTTCCATCACCAGCCGGATCAGGCCCTCCCGGATTTGCGGCGTCTTGTTGAGGAACTGCTCCGCGGCGGTGCGGATGGACTCCGGATCCGACCTCACCTTGATCTGCGCCACCGCCTCCACCGTGACCGCGACGCCTTGCTTGGTGTACAGATCCTGTTGCGGCGCCACGTCGAACGACATCAGCTCCAGCGACAGCACCCGGCACTGCTCGATCAGCGGAAAGACGATCCTGCCGCCGGCTTTGACAATCGTTCCCTGCTGGCCACGAAATCCGGTGATGACCAGCGCCTCGTTGGGCCCGGCGATGCGGTACAGCCGCGTCAGCACTCCAATGATGAAGAGCACGGCCATGATCGCCAGTCCCACCATCACCCATACCCCCGCTGCGATTTGCATATACGCTCCTAGACAGTGGCCAGTGGTCAGTTGCCAGTGGCCAGCAAAAGAAATCGGTGGAACTCAGAACGCGTCTTGCTCACAACTCAGAACTCACAACTCAGAACTCAATCGGCAATCGACAATCGAAAATCGGCAATCGGCAATCGGAAATGTCGTTGCCTTACTTGCTTTCCATCGACCCGCTCACTCCCGCTTCCTTCGCCATCTCCTCCCAGGGGCGAACGTAGGCGATCCCCTTCTCGTAACGCGTAATCATCACTTCGGTGCCGCGCGCGATCGCCGTCCCGTTCTCGCTGCGTGCGCCGCAGGTGCGGCGTACTCCCTCCTGCGAAAAAATGATTTCCCCGGTGCCGCCCGCGCGTATGCCGCTGCTCACGCGCCCCAGCACGCCGTCCATGCGGTAGTCGCTCTCGTAGAGCGCGCTGTCGGTGCGCATCAGCACCTTGGCCAGGAACATAAAGACGATGGCCGCGCCGGTGAGACCCGCCATGGCAGCAAAGCCCAGCACCGCCAGCGTGCCCACCTTTCCCCAGGCGGTCAGCAGGTAGCCGGCGCCGCCGAACCAAGCCAGAAACGCCATCGCGTTGGAAAAACTGAAGCCGCCGGGCGCGTGCCCGAAATGCGTGTCCAGGTGCAAGTGATGGAATACGGGAATGTGAATGTTCCATACGCCTACCACCAACGACAGCAGGCTGAGAATGAATCCCACCAGGAAACAGAACATGTACACGTCTGCCCAGTTCATAACTCTTGCCTCCCGGCTTGCGTAGTGCGCCTCTCGGATCCGTGTTCCGCCCTTTCCGGCCGCAAGACCTGCAACAACCGCTCTGCCAGATTCGGCGCATCCAAAATCGCTTCCAGGAGCAGCAGGCACTTGCGGGAATCCTCGTGACGGGCGACGGCCAGCAGCGCCTCGCACACTTCGGGATCGCGGCGAAACTGCTCGGCGCTGTTGATCAGCCACAAGTCCAGCTTGTCCTCCGACGCGCGCAGCTCCGACTGCAGCTCCGTGTGGTAGCCCTCCGGATCGTCCACCAGGTAGCCGGGGTGCACGTTGAAGAACTTCGCCAGCAACATGCGGCTGGAGTTGGTCAGGTGCGGGCGCGCGCCGCTTTCAATCTGCGAGAGGTACGACTGGCTGATGGGCCGGCCCAGCCGCTCGCGGATGGCGTCCACGACCTCCTGCTGGGTCATGGCGCGGCCCAATCCGCGCAGCGTGCCCTCGACTTCCCGCAGGTAGCGAATTTTCTCGCCGAGTTTCATATTACTAATCGCAATATGTATATTGCAATATGTAATATTAGTCAAGAACTTTATTTGCCGTGTTTTCAATGCATTGCCCACTTCTCCAGAGGCTTGTCCTTCCGAGCGCACTCATATGTTTGTACGTGCAAGCGCGCAAGCACCGCACTAAGCCTTTACCAATCTTTACGGAACTTACCTCGAATGAGCGGGTTCAACTGATTGGGGCGTGCGACACACGGAGTCGCCGGTGCGCAGCCTTTGGGAAAAAACGAACCTGAACTGGGTGTGGACCTGGATGGCGGTTTACGGCGGCTCACTCAGCGTGCTGGCAGCGTATGTCGCCTCAACCTTTGCCGCGGCGGCCGCACAAGCGGCAAAAGAACCAAAATGACAGTTAATAGAATGAGAAGTCAGAATGCGCCCGTGCAGTCTTCATTCTGACTTATTAATTCTTCATTCCTCCGTGCCTCCGTGGTGATCAGCGTGTCTAGACTTCGATCAACACGTCCTCACCTTCCAACTTGATTGGATAAATCGTCACGTGCGCATCGGGACTGACGTCGGCGGCGCCCGTCTTGGGGTCGTACATCCAGCCGTGCCATGGGCAGACCACTTTGCCGTCCAGGATCACTCCCTGCCCCAGCGGCCCGCCGCGGTGCACGCAGACGTTGTCCATCGCCGCATACGTGCCGTCAACGCTGGCAATGCAGACGACCTTCTCGCCGAGGGTGAACTCCCGGGCTTCGCCGTCGCCCGGCAGGTCGGATTTGCTTGCGATCTTTTGCCACATGGCTATCAGCTCTCAGCTGTCAGCCATCAGCTTACACGAACTAAGCTCGGCACTCGCCATCGTCAACATCATCTTCCCGCGTACGAAAAACAAAAGCCCGACTCGAAGGTCGGGCTGGTTTGGCTGAAAGCTGATAGCTGAGAGCTGACAGCTATTTCGGTTGCAGCGTCTGCGCGATCATGACCTGGCGCTTGAAGTTCTCCGCCATGTCTTGGTCGAGGCGGACTTCGGTGGGCTTTTTGGCCAGCGACATCTGGTCAATCTTGTCCTGCAGCTTGAGCAGCGCGTAGAACAGGTTCTCCGGCCGCGGCGGGCAGCCGATCACGTACACGTCCACCGGCACGATCTTGTCCACGCCCTGCAGCACCGCGTAGGTATTGAACGGCCCGCCGACCGAAGAGCACGCGCCCATGGAGATTACCCACTTGGGATCGGGCATCTGGTCGTAAATGCGCTTCACCACCGGCGCCATCTTCAGCGTCACCGTGCCGGCGACGATCATCAGATCGCTCTGCCGCGGGCTGGGACGGAACACCTCGCTGCCGAAGCGCGCGATGTCGAAGCGCGAGGTGGAGGAGGCGATCATCTCGATGGCGCAGCACGCCAGGCCGAAGGTCATCGGCCAGATGGCCGACTTCCGCGCCCAGTTGAAGACGTAATCCACCGTGCTGATGAGAAAATTCTTTTCGAATTTGTTTTGCAACCAGGAGGACATGGGAACCCAGCTCTTAGCTATTAGCTCTTGGCCATTAGCCCGTTTGATTGTCGCAATCGGCCGAACATCCGGTATGTGATTCCGGTCACAGGGTATCGGCTCACGGCTCTCGGCGCAAGGCGCAAGGCATAACCAAAGGAAACATTCAGCCTGGCGCCTTGTGCCTTGCGCCTCTAAAGTTTTTCATAAAAGTCGCACGCCGAACAAGAAATGTAGATCCCGCCGGGCACGTTGCGGTCGCGGTCCTTCACCCGCTTCACGATCCGGGTCGGCTTGCCGCACTTGGGGCAATCCGTGCTCTTGGTGGTGTCCATGACCTTCTTGCGGTCGGCGGTCTTTGCGATTTTTGCCATTTACTGTCTCCGAATGCGCCTTACCAAGGATTGTCACTTCAACGAAAACGGGGCGCGGATGGTAGCTGCGCATATCGCCGAACAACTGCTGCGCCGGCCTCCGCTCAACCATCCGGCAGAGGCCACTACAACGGATACAGCCACGGGGCGACGGCCGAGGACTGCACCAGCACGATGATAAGTCCGAGGAGGAGCAGCAAGATGAAGAGCGGCATCATCCACCACAGCTTGCGTTCCCGCAGGAAAGAGAAGACTTCCGCCAGCGTGCTGGCGCGTCCCGCGACCTGATTCAAGATACTCATTCGCTTATTTCACCACCACGAAGTTGTTCAAGACCAACAAATCGAGCCCGCTGTTGCGAAACGTCCTGCAGGCATCCACCGGGGAGCAGACGATCGGTTCACCGCGCAGGTTAAAACTGGTGTTGAGCAGCACCGGTGTGCCTGTCGCCTGCCCGAATTGATCGAGAGCATCGTAATACAACGGATTCCATTCTCGGCGCAATGTTTGCACCCGGCCCGTACCCATGTGGTTCACAGCGGGAACGGTTTCAGCGGCGCCCGGCTTCCAGGGCAGGACCAGGAGCATGTACCGCGCCGGGTACTGGCGGGCGACGTCGGGCAGGCCGTCAAAAAAGCGGCTGGCGTCCTGCTCCGCAACGACGGGAGCAAACGGGCGGAACGGCTCGCGAAATTTGATCTTGCGATTGATGGTGTCTTTCATCGCCGCACTGCGCGGGTCGGCGAGAATGCTGCGGTTACCCAAGGCGCGCGGCCCCCACTCACCGCGTCCCTGGAACCAACCCACCACCTTGCCCGCCTCCAGTTCCTGGACCACCCGCTCCACCAAAGCAGCGGAATCGTCGTAGCGCTGGTGCGGCGCGTCGCCGATGGCGCGCGCAATGTCCGCCTCCTCGTAACTGCTGCCGAGATAAGCGTTCTCCAGAACAAATTCGCGGTCATGGCCAAGCAAGACATGCCACGCATACAGGGCCGCGCCAACCGCGCCCCCGGAATCGCCGGCGGCCGGTTGAATAAACAGATCCTCAAACGGCGTTTCGCGCAGGATACGCGCGTTGGCCATGCTGTTTAGCGCCACGCCACCGGCCATGCAGAGCTGCTTGAGTCCGGTCGCGCGCTGCACATGGCAGGCCATCTTGAGGAGCACGTCTTCGGTAAAACGCTGAATGCTGGCGGCGACGTCGGCATAGTACTGGTTGCGCTGCGATTCCTGGGTGGACGACGACCCGTCGGCAACGGAAAATTCCGAGTGCGGGTCGCGCGGGGGACCGAACAGGTCCAGGAAACGGCGGTTGTAGCTGCGCACGGCGGAATAGTGATAGCTGAAATAATCCAGGTCCAGGCTGAGGCTGCCGTCGTCGTTCACCGAGGCCAGCTTGGCGATTCGGTCCAGATAGCGCGGCTGGCCGTAACAGGACATGCCCATGACCTTGTATTCGCCCTCGTTCACCTCAAATCCGAGAAAGCCGGTAAAGGCCGAATAGAGCAGGCCGAGCGAATGCGGGAATCGGAGTTCGTGGGTCAACTGGATGGAATTGCTGCCGGTTCGGTCCCATTTGGCGGTGGCACGCCCGATGGTGCTGGTCGCCCATTCCCCGACGCCGTCCACGGTGAGGATTGCCGCTTCGGTGAACGGCGAGCAGAAGAATGCGCTCGCGGCGTGCGCCAGGTGGTGGTCCACGAACAAGACGCGGTCGGCGGGAACCGGCAAGGACTCGACCAGCCGGTTCTTCACCCACAGCCGGTCCTGCATCCAGCTAATCGAAGCCTCCCGGAAGATATTCCAGGAACGCGGGAATACGCCGAGGCTGGTGAACAGAATGCGTTCGAGTTTCAGGAATGGCTTTTCGTAAAAAACCACGTAATCCAGATCGCGGGAGCTGATGCCGGCAAAGCGGAGACAGAATTCGATGGCGCGCGTCGGAAAGCCACAATCGTGTTTCCTGCGGCTGAAACGCTCCTCCTCGGAGGCCGCTGCCAGCTTGCCGTTCTGGATCAGCGCGGCGGCGGAGTCGTGGTAATAGCAGGAGACGCCGAGGATGTTCATGCTACATCTGCCGCCTTGCTCCATCCAAAGTCGCCGGAGCAGGGGGCCGCTCGTGCCATGCGGGGGTGGAGGTGTGGCGCAGGCCCAAGGGATCTTTGAAATGGGTCACGCCGATGGCCAGCGGAAGCACCAGCGTAAAATAACACAGGGTGAGCAAGACACGGCCCTGGAAGTCGGCCATGGCATGGCCGAAGCTCTTCCACGACTGCCAGGCGCGTCCCAGGACGGTTGCATGCGGGGGCACGCTGCTTGCCGGCAACGGCACAAAATCTCCGCTGCCGCCGGCCCCGAAGATGGGGCGGCGCGCCAAAACAAAGCGCAGTGCGAACGCGATCGTGGCCCATGCCGCGCACCAGGAAACCGCGGAACGCCATGGCGATAACGTGGCGCGCGCCATGGCGGCGGCAAGCACGGCCGCCGCGATGAGTGCCGTTTCGAACAGCGAAGGATGCGGATTCACGCGCCGCCGCGCAGGAACGGCGATCCCTCCGGCCGCGGCGCCGGCTGAGTAAGTGACCCAAGTCGCGATGAGCAGGAAAGGATGCATGTAATCACTTCGCCGCCATCAAACTTGGCGGTGCGGTAGGGGTCGAGTCGGGCCAGGCACGTGGCACGGGACAGATTGCGGATACGCAAAGGTCGCGACCGACATGTATATCGGGGTCCGGCAGGTTGCGTGCCGCCAGCCAACCTGTGACATTGATATTGCTTTTCCTCTCCGGCGCCGGAATCGCGCCGTTTATCGATACCCTGTTTTGAAGGGCCGCATTCCCCTCTAGTGCGCGGGAGGTGCGGCTTGGTTCAGTTCTGCCAGAATCTGTGGAGCCAGTATGGATGCAAGGTATCGGTTGCCCTCGTCGCTATAGTGAACATCATCAATGAGCGGAAACCGCTGGAAATCGTAAACGGCCGCCGCTTGCAGCAGAGGGATTCGATCCTTCGACAACTCGTCGTGTAGCACTGCGCGTGCAAGTTTGATGGCTTCCTGATCGGCGGCGCCTCTCTTCGCGTAATTGACCGGTTGATCGACCCACATCAGCCTGATCCCGTGACGGTCGCAGAGATCCTTCATCAGCGCGATTTGGTCGCGAAAGGTTTCCACACCGCGCGCAGTCAGTTGTGGTCCCGGGCTGGGTTCTCCTTTGGCGGTCTGTTTGTCCCATGTGATGATACCGCCAAGTCGGCTCGCGGCCATCGCGATGAGTGATGACCGCATGACCAGGTTGTTGAACATCGAGGCCGGCAAAGGCGCCAAACGGCGAGCATACAGATTGAGGTCGGTTTCCTGATCCAACGAGCGCATATAGTATTCAATGTCGTTCCGAAAACCCATGTACACAACCGCTTCCGGCCGGTATTTCAGCAGGCGGAGATTGAGTAGCTGCAGGTTCTCTACCACGGTATAACCCGGCATGCCAGCATTAAACACGACATAGCGGGAGTCCTTTTGGTTGAGAATCTCATGCAGTTGATGGGGCCATGTTGTCAGCCGGCTTGAAGATCCCGTTCCCCATGTGCTGGACTCCCCCACGCAAAGGATGAGGCGTCTTTGCCCGGTGGATTGGATTGGCAGATCGGCATCTCGAAACCCTTGCGCATTAGTGTCGATGCGGTTCCTGCCACCTACCCGGACGATCAAAAGATTGGGGCGGGGCCGGTAACCCAAGAACCGATCCTGCACAAACCCCCAATACCACGACGCTCTCGCATGCGCATCGGCTCCCCTCCCCCAGTCGTAAAGGCGCAGGCCTACCTCGGCAGTTACCAGCAGGAGCATCAACGGAATCATGCTGAACACAACGAACCGGGTGCGGGAAAGAGGGGGCGATGAATTCATCTATCGGATCTTAATACTCGATAATTGCGCTCTGTGAGTCGGTTTTGATTTTACACTACGAAACAGGTCTCTCGGTCTTTCAGTCGATCGGTCGTCTGTGATCAGGAGGACCGATCGACCGATAGACCGATTGACCTTGCGAGAGATTTCCCATGCCCCTGAAATACACGAAGTGGACCGACGTCGAACTCGAGCACCTCAACCCCCAACTGGACCGGCAGATGATCACCGGCGAGAACCTGATGATCGCCCGCGTGCTGCTGAAAAAAGGGGTAATCGTGCCCGAGCACAGCCACGAAAACGAGCAGCTCACCTACATCCTGGAGGGCGCGCTCAAATTCTGGATTGACGGCCGCGAGATCGTCGTCCACGCCGGCGAGGTGCTGTGCATTCCGCCCCACATGCCGCACAAGGCGCAGGCCATGGAGGACACCGTGGACCTCGACGTCTTCTACCCGCCGCGCCAGGACTGGCTGTCGAAGAATGACGCCTACCTGCGCCGCACGGAGAACACGCGACAACCGGCGTGATTGCTGAACCGCCTCTTAGCTGTTAGCTTTTACGTTCAGCTGATGGCTGATAGCTGACAGCTGAGAGCTCCCATGTCCCTCAAATTCCGCGGCGTTGACTTCCTGGAATTCGACACCCTGCTTTCCCCGGATGAACTCCTCGTCCGCGACAATACCCGCAAATTCATCGAAGAGAACCTGATCCCCATCATCGAGCAGTGCAACCGCGAGGGCCGCTTCCCGCGCGAACTGGTGAAGCCGATGGCGGATCTCGGGTTCTTCGGCGCCAACCTGAAGGGCTACGGCTGCGCCGAGATGTCGAATGTTGAATACGGCCTGGTCATGCAGGAGATGGAGCGCGGTGACAGCGGCGTCCGCTCCTTCGCCAGCGTGCAGTCGGCGCTGGTCATGTACCCCATCTACACCTTCGGGGGCGACGAGCAGAAAAATCGGTGGCTGCCCGCGCTGCAGAAGGGCGAGGCCATCGGCTGCTTCGGCCTGACTGAGCCCGATGCCGGGTCCAATCCCGCCGCCATGCGCACCCGCGCCCGTCGCGACGGCGACAGTTATGTGCTCAATGGCGAAAAGATGTGGATCACCTCCGGCTCGATCGCGCAGGTAGCAGTGATCTGGGCGAAGAATGAGGAGGAAAACGGAAAAGTCCGCGGCTTCCTGGTCGAAACCGACCGCCCCGGTTTCCGCGCCGCCGACGTGCACGGCAAGTGGTCGCTGCGCGCCAGCGTGACCTCCAGCCTGTCACTGCAAGACGTGCGCATCCCCGCCTGCAACCTGCTGCCCAAAACCGACGGCCTGAAGTCGGCGCTGATGTGCCTGAACCAGGCGCGCTACGGCATCGCGTGGGGCGCGATCGGCGCGGCCATGGCGTGTTACGACACCGCTCTGCAGTACGCCGGCTTCCGCAAGCAGTTCCGCGACCAGCCCATCGCCTCCCACCAGCTCGTCCAGGAAAAGCTGGTGTGGATGATCAACGAGATCACCAAGGCGCAGTTGCTGGCGCTGCAGGTCGGGCGGTTAAAGGACCAGGGCAAGGCACGCCCGCAACACATCTCGATGGCGAAGCGGAACAACGTGTGGATGGCGCTGGAATCCGCCCGCATGGCCCGCGACATCCTGGGCGCCAATGGCATCGCCGACGAGTACCCGGTCTTCCGCCACATGGCCAACCTCGAGTCGGTTAAGACCTACGAAGGCACGCACGACGTCCACACCCTGATCATCGGGAACAGCATCACTGGAATCGATGCTTTCTAGGGACGGGTTCCGCAACCGTCGAGCGCAGGGGGTGGCGTCGGAGTACTCCTTTGGTCACTTGCGCCGACTTGCGCCACCGGATATTTTGGCATCATAGATGTGGGCCCGCGCGGAGGCCCCGAGGTGCAGTATGACCGGTCCGCACGTCCTCTCTGCTGGTATTGACCGCCGCCTGCTGCTGGCGCGCCACTCGCTGCTCGAAGACGCTGGATTCACTGTGACCTCCGTCTCCACGACGTATGAAGGCCTGAAAACGCTTGCAACAGGCCATTTCTCTGCGGTGGTGGTCGGCCAATGTTTTCCTTTTACTGAGAAGCAGCTCTTTGCCGCCGAAGTGGGCGAGCGCTGGCACATTCCGGTCATTGTCCTGTACGAGGGCAATGCCGACCACCAACTCACCGCCGACGCCCTTGTCGAAATCACGCATGGTGCTGCCGAGTTGATCGCAGTCCTCAATCGCGTGATTCTCAGTCCGCGAAGGCGATCGGCCTAATCTCCCTCATTCAAGAAACGCACGCCGGCGGACGTGTGTCACACCGTTGAGAGTACAGGTGAAATAGGGCGCAACCGGCCGGAATGCCCGTGTATTGCGGCTTTCAGTGCCTTTGGTAACTTGCCTCACCGCGTCCCTGCCCGTAACGTCGTGTTGATATAAGTGGGCCGATCTGCGGCCCATGGGTGAGGTGCCATTTTGATTCGGCCTCGTGTCCTGTCCGTCAGTTGCGATCATCGACTGTTGGCCGCACGCCACAACCTGCTGGAGCGCGCCGGTTTCGATGTGACCTCGGTCGCCACCACGTTTGGCGCCCTCGATTTGCTGGAAAACCACGAATTCTCCGCCGTCGTGGTCGGCCATTCGTTTTCCTTCACCGAGAAGCAGCTCTTTGCCGCCGATGTGAGCGAGCGCTGGCGCATTCCCGTGCTCGTGCTCCGTTCCGGGGATGAGGACTTCGCATGGACCGGCGACGCTCATTTGGAACTCACCGAAGGAGCTGCGGCGCTGGTTGCGAGCTTGCAGTCGCTGATTGCCGCACGTACCAAGCGCTCTGCCTGAGATACAACAGCCCCAAGCCACGGCTTCCAGGAAAACCATTTCCAACCTCCTCGAATCCGAAATTTGGATCACATCGTTAACCACAGAGGACACTGGGGTGCGCAGAGGCAAGTACGCAAAGAGATCCCCCGCATCGGTTCGCAATTCTCGTTGTGCCTGCATACTTGTTTGCCATTCACCTTTTCTCTGTGAATCTCTGTGCCGTCTGTGGTTATGTCTTGCCGGCGGCGCCACCGTGTTCGCTTTGCATGGTAGAGAACCCGCCATGGCCGAATTTATTCCCGCACAGCGCTATTGACGCGGGTTTAGCGGAGGCGCATCATTCCCCTTCTTCGCCGCCTCGCAGCAGAACTGGCGGCCGGGGAACGGAACTCATCGTCGCGTGAGGAGGCATTCATGGCTACTACCCAGGTACCCACCAAGTCGGCCAAACAATTCGGTGTCAACCTCGAGAGCGACCTCGCGCTGGAATTTCTGCGCGTTGTCGAGAATGCCGCCATCGCCTCGGCCCGCAGCATGGGCCAGGGGGAGCGCAAGTATTCCGACCATGTCGCCACCGAGGCGATGCGCCGGACCATGGATACCGTGCCGATGAAGGGCACCATCGTCATCGGCGAGGGCGAGCGCGACGAGGCGCCCATGCTCTATATCGGCGAAAAAGTCGGCGCCGAGTTCCGTGACGGCCAGCCCGTGCCCGAGGTTGACATCGCCGTCGATCCCCTGGAAGGCACCAACCTGTGCGCCACCGGATCGCCGGGCGCTATCACCGTGCTGGCGGCGTCGGAGCGCGGCGGACTGCTCAATGCTCCCGATTGCTACATGGACAAGATCGTGGTCGGGCCGTCGTGCCACGGCGCCGTGGACATGGATGCGCCGGTCGCCGACAACCTGAAGAACATCGCCCAGCGCCTGGGACGCGACGTGGATGACCTGGTGGTGATCGTGCTCGACCGGCCGCGGCACGAAAAGCTGATCAACGACATTCGCAAGGCGGGCGCGCGCATCAAGCTGATCAGCGACGGCGACCTGTCCGCCGGAATTTCCGCGGCCGTGATCGGCACCGGCGTGCACGCCGTCATGGGCTCAGGCGGCGCACCCGAAGGCGTGCTGACCGCGGCGGCTATGCGCTGTCTCAATGGCTACATGCTGGGGCGGCTGGTGATTGACAAGCCGGCGCTGGAAGAGCGCATCGCCAAGATGGGGATCAAGGACAAAAACAAGGTCTATACCGCCGAGGAACTGGCGCCCGGCAAGCAGCTCATCTTTGCCGCCACCGGCGTCACCGACGGCGCGCTCATGCGCGGCGTGCGCTTCTTCGGCGAAGGCGTGCGCACCTCGTCGCTGATCATGACCAAGTCCACCGGCAAGATCCGCTTCATTGACAGCATCCACCTGGAGAAGCACAAGGATGTGAAGATTCGCTTCTCGTAGGCTGGTTATCGGTCATCGGTTTTCGGTGTTCGGTTTGAGAACGGCGTCGCGTGAGCGGCGCCGTTTCCTTGAGCAGCGAGCCGCTGACTACCGACCCCTGACTACTGACTCCGGGTCCCGTTCCGACGCGAGCAACTGTTCCTTGCGCTTCGAGCCCCAGCGATAACCGCCGAGCGAGCCGTCGCTGCGCACCACGCGATGGCACGGGACAATCACCGCCACCGGGTTCGACGCGATCGCCCGCGCCACCGCCCGCACCGCCTTGGGCTGCTTCAGCGCCTGCGCGATCTGCGCGTAGCTGCGGGTTTCGCCGCGTGGAATGCGCCGTAACGTCTCCCAGACCTTCGCCTGGAACGCGCTGCCCCGGATGTCGAGCGGGATGTCGGGGTGCGCGTCACTGCCATTGACGCAGTCCACCACCCGGCCCAGCACGTCGTGCAGCCACGACGCATCCTGGCGCGCGTCCGCGATGGGAAACTCGCGGTGCAGTTCGGCGACCAGCTCGGAATCGGAGTCGCCCAGGCGCACCGCGCAGACGCCGCGTTCCGTGGCCGCCACCAGCACCCGTCCGAGGTTGCAACTGGCCAGCGCGTAGCGGATCTCGGTTCCCGCGCCGCCGCTGCGGTAGGCGCCCGGCGTCATGCCTAGCTGTCCCGCGGCGTGCTCGTACAAGCGGCTGCTGGAGCCGTATCCCGCGGCGTACATCGCCGAAGTCACGTCGTCGCCGCTTTTGAGGCGCGACTTCAAATTGAGCAACCGCCGCACCCGCGCATACTGCAGCGGCGACACGCCGAGCACTCTCTTGAACGTCCGTTGCAGGTGGAAGGCGCTCAACCCGGCTTCGCGGCTCAGCACCGCCAGGCTCACCGGCTCTTCCAGGTGCGCGTCAATATAGCGGCACAGGCGCTGCACCACTTCGGCATGCGGATCGTGGAAGGCATTCTCGCGCGGCCGGCAACGGCGGCAGGCGCGGAATCCGGCGCGCTCGGCCGCTTCCGGCCCGGCGAAGAAGCTGACCTGCTCGCGCCGCGGCCGGCGCGAGGCGCAGGTCGGCCGGCAGTACACCCCGGTGGAGCGCACCGCGTACACGAACAAATACTGGAAGCGGCGGTCGCGGTGCAGCACCGCCTCCCAGAATTCTCCCGGACCAATATGGCTGGGTATCTTCTCCATGACGTTTCCCATGGAAAGAGATTACGCGGGCATCAAAATCGTCGCTATCCGTTTCTTGTGCTCAAAGTATCTGCTGCCTCGCGCCAGGCGCTCAACGACTTCTCCTTGGCGACTCGGTACTCGGTACCAGGTACTCGGTACTACTTCTTCTCCGGGCCGTAGTTCGGCCGCTGGAAGGGTTCGCGCGCCTGCGGCGGAAACGGCAGCGGAGATCCCTGGAATAACGCGACGAAATTTTCCAGTCGCCGGGTTCCGTCGTGAACCGTGTATTGCCGCGGGACCTTGGACGCGCTGTGGCTCCACAGGCTGACCCCGGCGTAGGCGCCATCCTTGCGAACGATGTAGTACTGCATGTCCACGTAGCGCAGCTTGGCGGGATTGTGCTTGTAGTTCCGGACGATCCGCTGCAGCGCGTCCAGCCCGGCCTCGCGCGGCGACATCCCGTGCCGCATGTTCTCGATCACCGTATGCGCGCCGGCCACGCGGATATTCTCCTCGCCGCTGCCGGTCGCCCCGGCCGAGCCCACATCCTGGTCGGTGTAGGCTCCGGCGCCAATGATGGGCGAGTCTCCGCAGCGGCCGGGAATTTTCCATGACAGGCCGCACGTCGTGGTCATGCCCGACATCTCCCCCTTGGGCGTGACTGCCGAACAATGACACGTGCCGTGTGCCGGGAACAGCACACGATCAATACAGGTCGCCCGCCACGCCGGCGGGATTGCCAGGTCCGCGGCCAGTTCCTCCAGTTCCCTTCTTCGCTTCTCCCACCACGCGGCGCCCGGCGCTGGCGGCGCTGGCACGTCGGGCGGGACTTTGTAACTCGGATCGGACAGGCCCGGCCCCCACCAACTGTCGCGATGACTCTCTTTCCACAGCAGCCAGGCTTTCCGCGAGCGCTCGGTGAGAAGCTCGTCTTTCGGGAAGCCCATGGCCTTGGCGAACCGGTCGGCGCCTTCCCCCACCAGCATGACATGTCCGGTGTGCTGCATCACCGCCTGCGCCAGCAAGGATGGGTTCTTCGTCCAGCGCACTCCGCCCACCGCGCCGGCCCGCCGCGTCGGCCCGTGCATGCAGCAAGAATCCAGTTCGACCACGCCTTCCTCGTTGGGCAGCCCGCCCAGCCCGACCGAGTCGTCGTTGGGGTCGTCTTCCTGCGTCTTGCCGACCGCAATCACCGCATCCAGCGTGTCGCCGCCGTCGAGCAGCATCTGGTAGCCCTTTTCGATCCCGTTCCAACCGTTGCGGCTGGAGATCATCACCGGCTTGCTGGGCGGGCCTCCGACGGCGGACGCCTCGTGCTTTCCTGCGGCGGCGTGGCCGTCTTGCTTCTTGACTTCTTGCGCCTCGAGCGTCAGGCCGAGCGAGGCGAGGGTTGCGGCAGCAAGAAAATTCCGGCGGTCCATGGCGGGCTCCAGTGATGAATTCGAAACGGAACAGGATAGCAAAGCTGTCAGCTATCACCTATTAGGCGTCAACCAGAAGTTTTTCGCACGATTGATCGGTGGTGTTCCGCAGAAAGCTAATTCAACACTGCGGCGCAGAGACACAGAGGGCAAGGCGATTAGAGGCGATCCCGCCAGTACTCCGGTCGTCTGCTGCTGTGGGCAACGGCCCAGATTGTGACTACGGACTGTTGTTCGGAATAGATGATGACAAATGGGAATCGCCAGAGCAGAAACCGCCTGGTGTTGTTCTTTCCGGCCGGCCAGCGTTCCGGGGCTTCACCGATTGTGTCGGCGGCTCGATGCAGTTCCTCGATGAAGTCCAAGGCCGCCTTAGGGCTGCGCTTCTGATACCAAGCCACTGCGCTTTTAACATCGGCGATTGCACCCTGGTGGAACTCAACCCGCTTAGCGCTCATTCACCATGGCCAAGAGCTCGCGATGTAATTGCTCCCAAGGGACGGTCACCGCTGTGCCCGCTTTCAGGTCTTCGATTCTACGAGCAACTTCGTCATCCCAAGCCTCTTGCACAGACTCATCCGTGCCCTCAAGACTGTCGAGCAGGGTATGGGCTAATGCAGCGCGCTCGTCAACAGAGAGAGCGAGCGCCCGTTTCAGGAGATCGGAAATTTCTGGACTCATAGCATTATTCTACCCCGAGCCAAGTGTGCCATAAATGCGCCTTACGGGTAGTGGGTCAGTGTACTCATCGCCTCTGTGGTCTCCCTGGTGAAGCCGGCACGATAGGGTCAAACACAAACCTCGGACAGCGACTGCTGCCCGAGGGCTGAAAGCTGAGAGCTGACAGCTGAGAGCTATCCCGCTTTCTTCCCTTCCGTATTCTGATCTGAACGGAAGCGCAGCACGGCGGCGACTCCGCCCACCACAGCGAGCTCGGGATTATCTGGAATGTGGATGATTTCGATCCCCCTCCGCAGCGCCACGCGCAGCAGCGCGTCGGCAACATCGTCCAGGTGCTCCGTCTTCTGCCCGCAAACCGCGCAGTTTTCCGGCATGTGGCAGTCGAGATGTCCGCAGTTGCGGCACTGGGCGGCGGGGGCGGCAAAATTCCGCGCCAGCAGCAGGGTCTGGATCTCGCCCTTCTCCAGCGACCCCAGCACGCGCCGCAGGCCGGTGGCGCCGCGTCCGTTGCTTTGTGCTCCCCCGATCGCTTCGCGCACCAGGCCGGCGCGGCGCCGCGAGCGGAACTCGTTGTACAAGGCCTCGGCGCTTTCCCGCATCTGGCCGATGCTTGCCGTCGCCGGGTCAATCGCGAAATGCCCCACGAACCGCTGCCGGACATAGGGGTGCAAACAGGGTTCGATTTCCGGCCAGTTCTCCTCACGGCATCCGACCAGGAACCGCTCGTAGCCGCAATCCTGCAATTCGCGCATGCGTTCCGCCAGGCGCTTGTACCAGTGCAGCGCCTCGTTTTCCACGTGACGCTTGGCGTGCCCGGCATCGTAGCCCGCGAATCCGTCGCTGCGGCCGTGGCGCGGCAACTCGTTGGCGAATTTTTCCCGCTCGGTGATTTCGTCCATCCACAGCTCGAAGAAGCGCGCCTTGGTTTTGTCGGCCGCCACGATCAGCAGACGCGGCAGCACGTCGGCGATGGCGGTCAACGGCCGCAGGTGGAAACGCCGGTTGACGAACAGGCGCGAACCCGCCAGCCGGGCCGGCAAATCGTACTCGCGCCAGAAATGCTCTTTGCTGGAGGCGAAGACCGCCTTCGCCCGCCCGCCGTTGCCGTGCAGGCGCTCCGCCATGTCGAGGATCTTTTGCAGGTCCTCGCGCGTGCTGCCGTTCTTGCCGTTCCTTTCCGATTCGCGGAGAGCGTTGCGCACCAGGTCCTTCACCAGGATCAGCTCTTCCCGGTGCGATTTGTCTTTGGGAGTGGACGGTTGATAGTAAAAACTCAGGGCGCCACCTTCCGGGGACTCAAATCCGGCTAGTTCACGAATGTTTTCACGCGTGATCATGCACTACTCCTGAGTGCCAAGGTCTGGCGAATTTAAGCGCTCTTGGAATGCTGCAGAAACCTGTCCTTGAATTGGGCCGGGGCGACCAGGCTTTTGCGCAGGTGCTCGCGCGCGCCCGCAATCGCGGTGCGCACCTCATCCACCGGCCGGCTGGTAATCACGGCAATTTCATCGGGAGTAAATCCCTCAACCGCATAGAGAAGGAAGGCTTCGCGGTCCTCGGGTTTGGCGCCGAGCAGGGCGTACTCCACCAGGGTGATCATTTCGTCGCTGGCGGCCGAAGCCTCCGGCGTGCTGACTCGGACATCGGCAATCAGGTCTTCATTGTTGACCGCTTCGTCCGGCTGATGGAACTGCATCTGGAGTTCGTCCGCGTCGTGCACGTCGGTCTGGCGATAGGCGTGATCGAGCGGCACCTGCGTCACCGGCTCGCCGTTGCGGCTGGCCACCTGGTCGATGGCGCGCCGGGCCAGACGGTACAGCCACGGTTCCAGGCTGACCAGTTCGGGTTTGTCCTCTCCATTGTCGAGCGCGTTGGCGACGGCTTCGTCCACCACCTCTTCCGGCAAGACCTGGTCGCGGCGGATCAGCCCCAGGTTCTCGCGATATCGCAGCTCCCGTTCCACGAAGCGGAACAGCAGCGTGAAATTCGCGTTGATGAACGAGCGCACGTCCTCGCCCGTAATGGTGGGCGGCTGCACCGCCGCCAGCGTCTCCTCGAACGGCACTTGCGGCTGCGGGCGCGTGCTCCCCACCCGCCTGCGGCGCGGCCACTGGTGCGCGTTGCGCAGCATGTCCTTGTGTTTGGTGAGCTGCTCGACCAGTTGCTCGAACGCTGCCTTGATGGCCGCGGTCGGCGTGTGCCCGTTTCCTTTCGCCGCCATCTGGCCCGACGGCAGCCGCAGGTTCAGCGCCACCGAGGGCCCCTCGCGCGCGCTTCTTTCCTCAATGATGGCATGCAGATGCACCAGTTCAGGGCGGAAGAACTGGAGCCGCTTCCTCATTTTTTCGATGTGCTGGTTGAATTCTTTATCGAGGTCGGAAGATTTAGAAACCTTGTAGCTGATGTGGACATTCATGCGGAGCCTCGTACACAGGCTTGAGCACCTGTGAACCCACCGCTATTACCAAAGCAATTTTACACCTGACGCACAAGACGCAAGCAGAGAGTTATTTTTGTCGGCACGAAATGCGGCATAAAACGTGCTGACCGGGAATGGTGCAGTCCCGGAATGAATCGCGAGCAGGGAACTTTTTTCCTTGGCGGCCCTTTCGTCCAATCCAAGACGAAGGCTCCGGCGGCGTTCGCTGATCTCACGATCAAGCGCGGCGCGGAGCTTCTTCGGCTTAAGCTGTTCCCTACCAAAAACATTCTCAAGCGAAAACTGGGATCGCTGTCACAAAAATGCGCCAACTTCGGCCACTCGCAAGTCGCAACTCGCCACAGCTACACCGCCACCGTCACCGATGTCTCCGTCCGCGTCACCGCCCGGTACAAGGTGTCCCGCTCCACCGGCTCGCGGCCCGCTTCCTTGATCAGCCGGATCAACTCCTGCCGGCGCAGGCCCTGCGGAGTGGTGGCCCCGGCATCGTGGTAGATCTTTTCTTCAATCACCGTCCCGTCCAGGTCGTCGGCCCCGAAGCGCTGCGCGATCTGCGCGATCTTTGGCGTCATCATCTGCCAGTACGCCTTGATGTGCGGAAAATTGTCCAGCACCAGCCGCGACACCGCGATGCTCTTGATATCGGCAAAGCCGGTCGTGGTCATCAGGTGCTGCAGCGGCGTGTTGGCCGGGTGGAACGCCAGCGGAATGAAGGTCTGGAATCCGCCGGTCTCCTGCTGCAGCGCGCGCAACCTCAGCAGGTGGTCAACCCGGTCTTCATCGTTTTCGATGTGCCCGTAGAGCATGGTGGCGTTCGATTTCAGGCCGATCTGGTGCGCCAGCCTCGCCGTGTCAATCCACTGCTGGCCGTCGATCTTGTGGTCGCAGATGATGTGCCGCACCCGGTCGGTGAAAATTTCCGCCCCTCCCCCGGGCAGCGAATCCACCCCCGCCGCCTTCAACCTCAGCAGCGTGTCCCGGATGCTCAGCTTGGCGATTTTCGCCAGGAACGCGACCTCCACCATGGTGAACGCCTTCAAGTGCACCGCCGGGAAGCGCTGCTTGAGGCCGGAGATCAGGTCGAGAAAGTACTGGAACGGCAAGTCGGGATGCAGTCCGCCGACAATGTGGAACTCGGTCACGGCATCGCTGTAGCCGGCGCCAGCGGTCTGAAACGCCTCCTCCAGCGCCATGGTGTACGCGCCGGGCGCGTCTTTCTTCCGCCCGAAAGCGCACAGCCGGCACGCGGCCACGCACACGTTGGTCGGATTGATGTGCCGGTTGACGTTGAAATAGGTTTTGTCGCCGTGCATCCGCTCGCGCACGTGATTGGCCAGCCAGCCGACGGCAAGTATGTCGCTGGAGGCGTACAGCGCGAGCGCATCGGCGGCCTCCAGCCGCTGCTGGGCGAGCACTTTTTCGGCAACCGGCCTGAGCCGCGCATCGTCGGTCTGGAATTCGTGCTTGGCAGACATAGAAGATTTCGATGATACAGCAGACCCGCCTGACCTCACACCAGCCGCGGAGCGGCGTCATTCGTTAGCCCACCGCGGCAGCGGTGGGAAAGCTGCAAGAACAAAACTGCGAGCGCCAGCGGCGCGACACTCACCTAAATCACCGCACCAGAAAATTCGCCGTCACGAACCCCAGGAACACCATCGAGATCACGCCGTTCATCGTAAAGAACGCCGCGTTCAGGCGCGACAGGTCGTTGGCCGACACCAGGGAATGTTCGTACGCCAGCAGCAGCCCGACCACGACCACGCCGGCAATCGCGATCGCCCCCAGGCCGAAGACATACACCAGCACCCCAAGCAGCGCCAGGGTCAAGATGTGGAACACGCGCGCAATCCACAGCGAGCGCGCAATCCCGAAGAACCGGGGCACGGAGTGCAGCTCCGACTGGCAGTCGAAGTCATAATCCTGGCAGGCATAGAGCACGTCGAAGCCTCCGCCCCAGAATGTCACCGCCGCGGTGAGGATCAGGATTCGCGGGTCCAGGGATCCGCGCACCGCCACCCAACCCGCCGCCGGCGCCAATCCCATGGCAAATCCCAGCACCACGTGCGACCAGCGCGTGAAGCGCTTGGTGTACGAGTACAGCAGGATTACTCCCAGCGCGACCGGCGACAGAACCAGCGCCATCCGGTTCAATTCCGCCGCCGCCAGCACCAGCAGCAAACTGGACAGCACGACGAACGCGGCCACAAATTGCCGCGATAGCGCGCCCACGGGCAGTGCACGCGTGCGGGTGCGCGGGTTGGCGGCATCGAGGGAATGGTCCGCCAGGCGGTTAAAGCTCATCGCAGCGGCGCGGGCGGAGACCAGCCCGACGGCGATCCACAGCAACTGCCGCCCGCTGGGAATGCCGCGCGCCGCCAGCACCGCGCCGGTCAAGCCGAAGGGGAGGGTGAGGACGGAGTGCTCCCACTTGATCATCTCCAGCGTCGTTCCCAGGCTGCGCAGCATGGCCACGGAGAAATTCTAAACTACCTCCTGCGCCGTTTAATCCTTACATCGAACGACAGCACGCCGTACTGGTCGCGCGTGGCCAAAATCGAGATCTGACGGCTGTAGTTGTATTCCACCTGGATGATCTGCTGTCCCGAGTGCGTCAGGTCGGTCACGTAGGTTACGGTGAACTCTTTGGAAACCTGCTGCTCGATGGTGACGCGCGCATTGGGATCCACTGCCTGGCTGGCGGCCACTTCCGGCGAAATCTTGATGCGGCTTACCCCGAACAGCCGCTGCATCCTCGTGCTCGATGCCGAACTCAGCGCCTGCCCCAGGATCGCCTGCGACGCCGACTCGGTAAAACTCGGGTTGGCCTCCGTCGCCATCACCGCCTCCTCGCGCGTGCGCCCGAAGGCCAGCAGCGCGATGATGTCCGAGGTCGGCAGCGGCGGGTCGGAGCGGTAGGTCGTGCTCAGCCGCTCCAGCGGTCCGTGGAAGCCCAGCGTAATGTCGTAATCGCGCACCCGCGTCGTGGCCTCCACGTCCAGCACGGGCTCGATCCGCACCGGGTTGCGGAAGGACACATCGCCGCGCTCCAGTAGATAATTCGTGCCGTTGAGCGTTACCTGGCCCTCGGTGACGTTCACCCTGCCCAGCAGAACGGGCCGCGTCACCGTGCCCCGGATGTTGAGGTCCACATCGCCGGTCAGGCGCGCCAGCGACGACTGCACCTGCAACTCCGGCGTGGACACCACGTGGACCGCCAGCCGCATGTTGTTGAAGGGCGATTTCGGGTTCGGCGTCTCGGGCGCCTGCCGCGCGCGCGCGATGGCCAGCCCCAGGTCGAATTGCGGCGTCATGCCGAACTTGGTGACCGTCGCCGTGCCCGACAGCGTGGAATTGCTGGTTGTCCCGCTCAGCCGCAGATCGGCATCCAGCACCGTGCTCAATCCCTGCGGGTAGCGCAGCCGGATGTCCTTGCCTTGGGCCGTCAGGTTGAAGGCCGGCGTACCCGAGTAGGTCACAAACCCGCCCAAGGTCAGCGTTCCTCCGCCGCTGGCCGCCGTCAGCGACTGGATCTGCATGCGGTCCTGGTTGAAGACGATGACGCCGTTGATATCGCTGAGCCCGTTCGGAAAATTGATGTTCGCCACCGCGCCGTGGTCGATCCGGGCGCGGCCGAACAGCACCGGCCGGTCCATGTTTCCACGGGCGTTGATGTTGAACTCCACCATGCCGCCGGCACGCAGGTCCGGGTTCCAGACCTGCAACATCTTCATGTGGACGTTGCCCTCGGCGCGCAGGTCGAGTGCCTTGGCGCCCGCCAGTGACACCGTGCCGGTCGCCGACAACCGCGTGTTTTCCTCCCCGGCGAGATGGAACTGCTCCAGCGTCAGCACCTGGTCGGCCACCTTGAAGCGCAGCGGGCCGTCGTTGTGCACCTTGACGTTCTCCATGTCGGCGGAAAACTGACTGATGTCGCCGTTCACCGTGAGCAGCTGCGGCCGCCGCAAAGGTCCCGCCAGCGTGACGGATCCGCTGACCGAGGAATGTCCCGTGATGCGTCCTTGCAGGAACTCGTGCAGCAGCGCGTCCACGTCCAGGCGGGTGAATTTCAGCGCCAGCTCCGCGGGGAAATCGCCTTGCATGCCGACCGTGCCGTCCAACCCAAACTCGGCCGCGGGAAAGTCGCTCCGCGCGGTGATTCGCATCACCCCGGCGCTGGTCACCGCCTTCACGTCCAGGTTCCCCAGCCGCTCGCGGTTCAGCACCACGTCGCGCACGTGGAGATCGGCGTCCACCACCGGCGCTGACGTCGTGCCCGACCCCCGCGCGTCGAAGTTCAGCGTGCCGCCGACGGAAATGCGCGGCCACTGCAGTTGCGGGAACTGCGCCAGGCTGAAATTGCTGCCCTTCAGGTTAAAGCGGAACGCCGTCGTCTTCAGGTTGTAGGCAGCGGTCCCGGTCACGCGTGCCCCGTTGTGCGCGATCAGCACGTTGGCAAGCTGCGCTTCCTGGTTGGCAAATACCACATCGGCGCTGATGTCCTGGTATGGTTCGCCATCCACCATCGCCTTGGCAATGCGCAGGTGCCCCGTACCGAGGGGATCGTCGGCCGTGCCGCTCACCGCGAGCGTTGCCGTGGTCTGCCCGGTGATCGGGTAATCGAACCCGAGGATCGCCTGCAGATCGTGGATCTCGAAATTGTGAATGTCCGCCCGCAACCTGAGCGGCAGCGTGCCGCGGGCCGCGCCTTGATCGAGCCCCAGACTCAGCGTGAAGGAAGCATCCTCGGGGCCGCGGCGCAGGCGAGCGTTGATGAGCGCGAGCTGGCTTGGCGAATACTGCACCTGGGCGGTGAAGGAATCGAATCGCGCCAGCCGCGCCGGTGTGGACGCCCGCTGGCGCGCCGCCGCCGTCAGCGGGATCGGCAAGGTGAAATCCCCGAGCGTCACTTCTCCCGCCAGTTGCGCTGCGGCCAGCGTACCGGTCAAATTGCCGGTAAAGGTCGCGCGGCCGGTGACGCCGTCGGGCAGCCGGTGGGAGGGGCTCAGCGCCGCCAGCAGCGAATTCAGGTCGCGCAGGTCGCCGACCGTCAGCGCCACACGCAGGTTGTTGCTGCGCGCCATGGTGCCGGAGGTTTCCAGCTTCAGCGAACGCGCCGTCGCGCTCAACTGCGTCAGTTCCAGCGCCAGCGTGTCAATCGCGTACGCGCCGCGGATGGTGGCGCTCACCGGAAGCTGCTGCGGGGCCGCCTCCACCGGCGTGACATTCACGTCGACGCGCGCGTGCGCGTGCGCCGGCGAGCCGCGGAAGGTCACCTCCATGGCGCCGCTCGCTGAGCCCACCGGGTTCAGCTTGTCCGCCGGCAACGCGCGGGTCGAGATGGCCGCGGCAATGCGGCCCACCGAAAGCTGCTGCAGCCGCAGGTGCGCCACCGCATCCGCCGCCGGCGACACCAGGCCCGCGCGTGCTCCCGGCTTCAGCATCGACGTCCAGTTTCGAATCTCCGCGCCCCCGGTGACCGTCCCTCCCAGCGCGTGCGCGAACAGGTGCGGAATCGTGAGCGTGTTGTGTTCCGACTTGAATTCCGCGCCGCCGTCGAGGTCGGGAATGCGGATGGCCGGATCGCGGTATTCCAGGTTCTGCACTCGCACCGAGCCCGACGTGGCGAAATCCTCTGCGGTAAAGTTGCCGCTGCCGTTCACCTCCAGCACGCCGCCGCGCATCTGCGCCAGCCGCGTGATGTCGGCAACCTGCGCCAGGTCGAACCGCGATCGGTAATTCAAGGTCAGCCGCGGGTGGCTGAAATCCACCAACTGCCCCGCAACCTCTACCCATGACTTGCCCGTGGTCAGCTTCGCCGATTTCATGACCACCTGGTTTTGCGCCACGCTGAAGCTGGCGGCGACTGCCGAATCAAACGGCTTGTAATCGCCATACGCAAGGTGAATCCCACCCGCACTGAACGTGCCGTCATAGCTCTGCGCGTTGGCCGCGTACGCCAACTCCGCCTGCACGTTGTTGGCGGCCAGATCGAGCGGCACGCGCCGGTCGTTCACCATCAGCACGCCATCGCGCACCTCGACGTGGTCCGCCTGCAAATCGAGTACCGGCTGCATGCCCCGCCCGCTGCTCGCCTGTGCTTTCGGCCTCGGCTGGTTGGTGCTGCCGTCGGCGCCGACCATCAGGTGAATGACCGGCCGGTCGACTTCGAAACTCCGCAGCCCGATTTTTCGCCCGGCGAGTGACAAAATCTTCAACCGGATCGCGACGCGATCGGCATGCACGTAGGGCGCTTCATTCGGCCCTTCCAGCCCGTGAATCGTGACACCGTGAGCGACCAGCGAGAGCTTGCCGAGATTCCAATCAACCTTGCCCATCTCGACGCGTCCGCCGGTCACGCTTTCCAGCCGTTCCACCAGACGCGCGCGCACGAAATCTTGAAACCGCGGGCTGGTGAGATACCACGCCGTTCCGATGACGATCGCCACCACTACCACCCCGGCGATCGCCAGTAACACTCTGCGGCGCGGCTGGACTTGCTCGCTCATCGCGCCTCCATCGGGGTCCCCGTCAAGCGCTGCGGTTGCGCTTGCTGGGGTGGTTGCGTGTTCGGGTCAGCGGCCGGCGGCAGCGCCGATCCGTCAATGCGGATCTCGCCCTGCTGCCGCAAATCGCGCAGCAAGTCCGCCAGCAGCGAATCCAGGATTTGTTGCGAAAGGATTTCCTCGATTTTGGCCGAGACCTCCGCCAGCGGCGCCTGCTTAACGCCTTTTTCCTTCAACTGCGGCAGCAGCGTGTCGTAGTAGTAGGCCTCGATGCTCCGCCGGTCCACGTGCACCGTGGGACGCAGGCGGATTTCCATGAAGCGCAAGATCTCCATCTGGTCGGCAATGCGCTCCTCGATTTCGCTCTGCGTCAATCCGTAGCGGTGCAGCGCCGCCTGCCAGCCCGCATCGCTCGCCGCGCCGGGAATCTGATGGCGAATTTCCTCCAACCGGCTGCGCAACTTGTCTTCCCCGGCCGGCGGCAACTGGATGCTGCGGATCTGCTGCCGCAGCAACTCCTGGTCCACCAGACGGTCCAGCGACGCGCGCGCCGCCTCCGGCGTGAACTGCAGCGGACGCTGGTCGAGAAACGCCTCGCAACGCATCGCGATGTCCCAATCACTCTGCAAAATCGGCTGCCCGTTTACGGTGGCGACGATGCGGTCGACGATCTCGCCCCGCAGCAGCCCGGCGCAGGCCACGCACACCACCGCGATTTGCAGGGCGCGCCGCATCAGAAAGTCTGCCCCACGCTGAAGATGAAATTAAAGTGTCGAAGCTGCTGCCAGTGGAACGGCGCATTGTTGTTCGACTTGTCGGGATACACCGGGAAGGTCGGCGGGTTGAAGTTGTAGCCAAAATCCAGCCGCACCGGCCCGATCGGCGTGCGATAGCGTATTCCCCCGCCGACCGCGTGCGAAATGTAGCTGAAATCGCACTGCTTGGCTGTGCTCTCCTGCTTGCACAGGTCGGGGTGGGGCTGCGACCAGCGCAGCAGGCTGTGCGCCATGTCGTTCGTCGTGGCGAAGACATTGCCCGCGTCGTGGAAAATGACGAACCCCATGTTATTCCCGATCCACGGCAGCGCCACCGTCGGCGTGCGCAGCTCGAAGCTGTTCACCACCATCGCGTTCCCGCCCAGCGGCTCACCCGTCGTCAGGTCGCGCGGTCCCGCCTGGTTGATGGCAAAGCCGCGCACCGAGTTTCCCCCGCCGGCGAAGAACCGCTCCGGCAGCGGCAAGGCGGTGGTATCGCCAAACGGTTCCGCCACTCCCACCCGCAGGTTGCGGGCGAAAACCCACCGCCGCCGGTGAAAAGGATGATACGTCGAGTTCTGACCCAGGAACCGCCCGAATGTAGCTTCCGAGCCGAAGATGCCCGACGCCACCCCGGTATCGAAGGTGTTGTAGTTCCCGTTGTGCGTGTCGATGGGATCGTCCCGGCGGTCGCGGATATAGGTCAGGCTCGGCATGCCCACCCGCACCGGCTGCGAAAATAGCGGTATCAGGCTCGGCGAGATCACCAGGTCGGTCGCGCGTACCCGGCGGTAGGTGAAGCGGTACAGCAAGCTCGTCACCTTGCTGACGATCTGCTCCAGTTGCGTCGAGCCCTCTATGCGCTGCGAGGTGAATGTCCGCACGTCCAGCGAGTTGTCGTAAAACGCGCTCACCGTCAGCCGCAGGTTCTCCGTCGCCATGAACCCGGGCGCGTCGTAGCTCAGCAGCCCGCGCTGTTCCAAGCTGCCGACGTGCGAACTGAAGCTCAGCGTGTGCGCTCGTCCCCCGACGTTGTTCCGCGTCACGTCGAAGATCACGCGCGGGCTCACCCCGGTGGTCCCTTGCGGAAGGTTTCGGGTGCCGAACGCCCCGCTCTGCACCTCGATGCCGAAGCCGTAAGTGAAATTCCACCGCCGGGCTTCTTCGAACTGCAGAAAAATGTCCTTGTACCGCGCCTGCCCATCCGGGTTCTGCACCGCCAGGTTGACCGAGTTGAACACGCCAAGGTCGTAGAGCCGCCGCTGCGTGTCCAGCATTTGCAGCTGGCTCAACGGCTGCATCGGCGCAAGCCGGTATTGCCGCTTCACAATCCCCGGCCTGGTGTAGCGCAGGCCCGAGGCCAGAATGCGGTCCACGAAAACCTGTGACCCTTCCTGGATGGTGTATTCCACCACCTCGCGCGTCGGATCGCCCGGCGCCGGTTTTGCCGACGCGGTAAACACCGCGTCCAGAAAACCGTGATTGAAGTAATGATTCAACACACTGTCCCGGTCCTGCGCCACGTTGGTTTCAGAATAGGGCTGGCCCTCCACCGTGGTGAGTAACGGACGCAGTTGGTCTTCCGTAATCACGCTGTTGCCGCGGATGGTCAGCGACGACACCAGCGTCTGCGGTCCCTCCTCGATCTTGATGAACACGGCCATCCGCCCTTGGCGTCCCTCGTAGTCGTCCCGGAAACCTCCCGTGACTTTGGGCGACTCGAATCCGTTGGTCAGGTACAGATCGCGGATGTTGTCCAGGTCGCGGTTCAGCAACTCCTGGCTGAAGCGTCCGTGGCGCATCAGCACGCTGGCAGGCTGGATCGCCATGCGTTCGCGGATCAGGCCCTCCGAGAAATATTTGTTGCCCTCGATCAAGATGTGCGCCAGTTCGTGCTTCGGGCCTTTCTCGACGGCATAGGCGATGTCGACTTCCTGCGGCTGCTGCGGGTCGCGGCGCTGGCTGACATTCACCTCGGCGTCGAAGTAGCCCTGGGTCTGAAGATAATCGCGCAGATTGCGGCGCCCCTCGTTCAGCAGGTCGTCGTCCACGGCGTGTTCTTCATAGACCGGAACGTAGCGCCGCAGCTTGCGCTTGCTGATCTCGCCGCCGGAGACGCTGATATTGACCACCGGGCCGCGCACGATGCGGAACACGTAATCCAGCGTGTTGTTCTCCTCGTGATAGCGGCGCTCCACCACCGCGATTTGGGCTTCCAGGCGCTCGTTCTTGGAATACTGCTTGCGCAGCCGGGTGAGCGCGCGTGTCACATGCTCCGCGCTCACCGTTGCCCCGGGTCGCAGTTTGGAGATCCGCAGGATCTCGGCATCGCTCAGGCCCGGGCTCCCGGTCACGATCACCTGCCCGATTTTCGCCGCCGGTCCCGGCGTCACGCTGAAATGCAGGTTGATCTGCTGCGACTCCGGGTGGCGCTCCTCGTTCACCGTGACCGCCGACTGGTGATAGCCGTTGTCCACCAACAGGCTCTTGATCCGCTGCATTCCCTGCTCCACCGCGGCCGGCGAGTACAGTTTGCCAAGTTCGAGTTTGGTGGCGTCGCGCAGTTGCGCCGCGCTCGGCCGGCGCGGCGCGCCGGCCACGGTGATCGAGCCGATGAACAGGTTTTCCGTCGCGATGAAGACCAGCGAAAGTTCGTTGCGTGGATTGCGTTGCGCATCCACCTGCACATCGGCGAATCGCCCGGTGGCATACAGGGCGCGCACCGTGCGTCCCAGTTTTTGCCGGTCCAGCGGCTGGTCCAGATTCGGCGCCACCAGTCGCCTCAGGTTTTCCATCACCGGGGGATTGGCCTCGACGCCGCGGAATTCCACCTGCACCACGGGCAATCCCTGCAAGTCGTTCGCCCGGCTCAGCGCCCCCACCGCCGAGGGCGCCGGCGCCTGCGGCGCGGAAGGATTGGCGACCGCCGGCGCGCGCTCCTGCGCTGCCGCGGGAGCCAGGGCCAGAGCCCCGGCCAATACGGCAACGGCCCCGCGCACACAGGGTCCCCAGAACGCGCCGGTTTTGCGCGTTCTGGGGTGCAGGCGCAGCACGAGTTCCCGCGCTTCTCGGATGAATGCCATGCTTGTCGGCAAGCGGCGCCAGCCGGCGCCGCACCTGTCTGGATGCCTTCTTCGATGAGCTTCGGCAACAGCCCCGTTGCACTGCTTTGGCCGGGAGCTCAGCAGTCTCGCCACTTATAATACTTTGTGAACCCCTTCAGGACTGCGAATGTCGTTGACTCCCGAGGAACGCTACTCGCGCCAGGTGCTCTTCCACGGCATCGGCGCCGAAGGACAGCAACGCCTGCGCGCCGCGCACATCGCCATCGTCGGCTGCGGCGCCACCGGATCGGCCGCCGCCGGATTGCTGGCGCGCGCCGGCGTCGGCGCCATCCGCATCATCGACCGCGATTACGTCGAGCCCAGCAATCTCCAGCGCCAGTCGCTGTTCGATGAATCCGACGCCGCCGAATCCTTGCCCAAGGCCATTGCCGCCGCCCGCAAGATTGCCGCTTTCAATACCGAAATCACCGTCGAGCCGCACGTCGCCGACCTTACGCCCGGCAACATCGAGGAGCTTCTCGCCGGCGCGCAACTCATCCTCGACGGCACCGATAATTTCGAGACCCGTTATCTCATCAACGACTACGCCGTGCGCGAGCGCGTGCCCTGGATTTATTCCGCCGCCGTCGGCAGCTACGGCGTCTCCATGAACGTGCTGCCGGGCGAGACCGCCTGCCTGGCGTGCGTTTTTCCCGAATCGCCGCGCGGCAGCTTCGAGACCTGCGACACCGCCGGGATCCTGAATTCGGCAGCGGCCGCCGTCGCCGCCATCGCCGCCACCGAAGCGCTGAAGTTCCTGGTCGGCGCGCGCCCGGCCATGCGCCCCACGCTGCTGTCGTTCGATCTGTGGCGCAACGACCGCTCGGAAATCTCCGTCCAGCGGGCGCGTGAAGATTGCCGCACCTGCGCCGAGCGCGATTTCGTCCACCTCGCCGGCAAGGGTCGGCCGCACATCACCCTCTGCGGCCGCAATTCCGTGCAGATCCACGAGCGCCAGCGCCCCATCGATTTCCACGAAATCGCCCAGCGCCTCGAAGCGCACGGCACCGTGCGCCACAACGAGTTCGTGCTCAAGTTCTGGCACGCGCCCTACGAACTGACTCTCTTCCCCGACGGCCGCGCCATCATCAAGGGCACCACCGACACCGCCATCGCCCGCAGCTTGTACGCGCGTTTCATCGGCTCCTGATTACGCGATCACCCGATGTCCTGGCCTTTTGCCTGACGACTGACGACTGAAGACTGGCGACTCTCTTCTGATATCCTCACGTTTCCCGCGCGAGTTGCAAAACTTCACATGAGCGATTCCGATTCCACAACCGAGCTGACGGCCGCGCAACCGGCGAAACCGCAGCCTTCGCGCTTCTACCGCTGGGCGGTGCTGGCCATCATCAGCCTGGCGATGTTCGGCAACTACTACGTTTACGACTGCATCGCTCCCATCGCCGATCTGCTGGCCAAGCAACTGCACTTCTCCGATTCCAACATCGGCCTGCTGCAGGCCATCTACAGCATTCCCAACGTGTTCATGGTGCTGGTGGGCGGAATCCTGGTCGACCGCCTCGGCCTGCGCAAGTCCACGCTCATCTTCGGCGCGTTGTGCACGCTGGGGGCGGCGGTCACGGTCATGTCGCCGCAATTGCAGGTCATGGCCGCAGGCCGGCTGATTTTTGGGTTGGGCGCGGAATCGCTGATCGTGGCGGTGACCACCGCGGTCGCCAAGTGGTTTCGCGGCAAAGAGCTGAGCTTCGCCTTCGGCATCAACCTGATGATCGCGCGCTTCGGCTCGTGGCTGGCGCAGAATTCGCCCACCTGGGCCAAGGGCGCGTACGTGAGCTGGCGCTCGCCGCTGCTGATCGCGGTCGGCTTCGGAGCGCTGTGCATCATCGCGCCCATCGTTTACTGGGTGATGGAAGTCTATGCCGAGAAGCACTATTCGTTAGGACAGGCGGGCGAGCCCGACAAGGTAGACCTGAAAGAATTTTCCAGAGACTGGAAGCTGCGCGATCCGGTGTGGATCGTGCTCGCCATCGCGCTGATCGCCGTCGCGCTCTATCCCGGGCACGACTGGACTTACTTTTTCTGGGCAGTGGTGAGCGTGGTCGGCGTCCGGCTCTTGATCACCAGCCGCCGGATGTTCGGCATCTCCTATCTGTATATCGTGCTTCTCTGCATCACTTTTTATTCCGCGATTTTTCCCTTCGAGACCTTCGCGATCAAATTTTTCATTGAAGCGCACGGCACCTCGCGCGAACTCGGCGGATTCCTGGTCAGCATCCTGACGCTGTTCACCATGTTCGGCACGCCGGCATTCGGGCTGGTGGCCGACAAGATCGGACGGCGCACGCTGCTGATGATGGCGGGCTCGTTCCTGCTGATTCCCGTGTACCTGATCATGGCCTACACCCACGTCTCGCTCTACGTGCCCATGGCGATGATGGGCGTGGCGTTCTCGCTTGTCCCGGCGATCCTGTGGCCGTCGGTGGCCTACATCGTGCCGCAGGCGAAGCTCGGCACTGCGTACGGCTTGATGACCATGATCCAGAACATCGGGCTGGCGGGTTTTAATCTTTTGATCGGCTGGGCCAACGACCACGCGGGTGCGAGCGCCCAGCATCCTCACGGCTACGCCTTGGGCATGTGGATCTTCTCCGCCCTGGGCGTCTTCGCCGTCTTCTTCTCCTGGCTGCTGCGGCGCAACGAGATGGGCCCCAACTCGCACGGGCTGGAGACGATTACCGCGAAAAGCTCGTAATCATGTCGCTGTACGACTCGGCAACCAGGTCGCTTTCCCGGATGGCGAACTGCTTGACGTAGTCCCTGCATTGTCCGAGTAGCATTCCGCGATCGGAGTGCTCATCGCCCGCCGCTTCGATCTCGACAAAACTTCCCAGTCCCTGCACCGTGTCGATATGAAATTTGACATTCGCGACGTAGTAGATCTCGCGCTGCTTGTCCACCACCGCCATCACGCCCAAGACCTTTGTCAAAATTTCCTTCAGCCCCGAATTCGCTGAGATTGCGTGCAGCAGCACGTCACTCTGCTTGGGCCCGCTCTCATTCTGCCGGTCATAGTAGATGAGCGCGTTTTCGATGTTGCCTTCGCGGAGCTTGAGCCGGCCTGCCGGCACGCGAAAATACGTGTCCACCTGGTGATCGGTGCCGGCAAACCGCGCCGGGTGCGACCGCAATACGTTCCGCACCCGTTCCGGATCGCCACAGCGAGCCTTGATTTCGACATTGATGATGTGCACGAAAATCGCTTCGATCCAATGCCGCACCGCTGAGAAACTTCCGTCGGTTCATGGGCGGTCAGCATACCAACATTTTTCAGGCAACCAAAGTCGCCGTCCTGCTCTCTCTACTTCAGCCGTTTCGCGGCGGCCGCTCAGCGAACGGCACGAGGGGCCGAAGACATTCACCAACCGGCAGCCGAGTGCACTTTTAATCTGGAAGTGATACAACGAACAGCTACTTAGCCGCATCACAAATACGCGGCCTGACAACGGCATTGACACCGCAAAAGAAAACCATTGCGTCCGGGCTCTCCGAGGCAGAGGCGATCGACAGAGCCAGGCAGGGCGACGCGGAAGCGTTTGAAGGGCTGTACGGCCTGCACAAGCGGCGTGTCTATTCGCTGTGCTTGCGCATGACCGGGAATACGGCCGAGGCCGAGGACTTGACCCAGGAGGCATTCCTGCAGCTGTACCGCAAGATCGCCACCTTCCGCGGTGAAAGCGCCTTTTCCACCTGGCTGCACCGGCTGGCGGTCAACGTGGTGCTGATGCGCCTGCGCAAGAAGGGCTTGCCGGAGGTCTCGCTCGAGGAGACCTTGGAGCCGCAGCAGGAGGACGGGCCGAGGAGGGACATCGGGACACGGGACAACGTGCTGACGGGATCGATTGACCGTATCAACCTGGAACGGGCGATTGAACGTTTGCCGCCGGGGTATCGCATTATTTTCGTGCTGCATGATATTGAAGGCTACGAACACAACGAAATTGCCGGGATGTTGGGATGCTCGATCGGCAACAGCAAGTCACAGCTCCACAAGGCGCGCATGAAATTGCGCGACCTCCTCAAGACCAGCAGAGCCGAAAAGGCCGTCAAGCGCTGAGGAGGATCACTGGCAACAGGGGCAGGCGTACGGGGAGGGGATCAACATGACGTGCGCAGAATTTCAAAAGGTTCTGCCTTACATCATCGAAACCGGGGGCAAGGCGGAGGAGGAACGGCACCTGCGCGAATGCCCGATCTGTTCCGACCTGGTGCAGGACCTGAGGTACATTGTCGAGCAAGCCAAGCTGCTGGTGCCGATGGAGGATCCCTCGCCCCGGGTGTGGGAAGGAATCAAGGGATCGCTGGAGCGCGAGGGAATGATCAAGCCGGCCCGCGCGAGGGGGCGCCTTCTAGGACCCATCCCGTGGATGGCCGCATTAGGGGCGATGATTCTGGTTTCATTCGGAACATTTCTGGTGGAGCGCGCACGCCAGCAGCAACTCGGGGCGCAGTTGGAGGAGCCGCCGCCGGCGGTGGGCATGCAGAGCGTTTCCCTGAACACGATCGCGACCGAGCAGGACGATGAACAGTTGCTGCAACATGTGGCGGCAGCGCGTCCGGCGAGCAGCCGGGCCTACGAAAGTAATCTCAAGCAAGTGAACGCTTCCATTGCCGAGGCGAAGAAGACGCTGCAGCACGACCCGGACGATGGCGACGCGCGACAGTTGCTGCACCGGGCTTACCAGCAGAAGGCAATGATGTACGAGATGGCGACGCGTTCGCTGCCATGATCGGAAGGGAACGCCCGCGCTGAGTTGCGGGCGCAATGAGGATGCAGAACACCATACACACAGCGCTGGGTCTGGCAGCGGTGGTGGCGCTCGCGATCCCCGCGGCTGCCGCCGACAAAAAAGAATTTCGCTACAACGTGGCGCCCGGCGCGAGCGTCACCGTGATCAACGACTACGGGCCGGTGCGCGTGCGCGCCTCCCAGGCTCGACAGGTGGTGATGACCGCCACTCCAAGCTCCTCCAAGGTTGAGGTGGTCAGCGCGCAAAACGCCAACCGGGTGGAAGTGCGCACTCATTTTCTGCTGAAGGCCGGCGAAAGCGACGGCCGGGTGGAGTACGACATCCAGGTCCCCGCCGATGCCAACGTGATGGTCCGCACCACCACCGGCCCAGTGCAGGTCCAGGGCGTCAATGGCGATGTCTCGGTGGACGCCGACACCGGGAAGGTGGAGGTCCGCGACAGCAACGGGCACGTGCACGCACGCACCGTCAGCGGGCCGATCACGCTCGCCAACCTGAAAGACAGCTTCGTAGAGGCGACTTCCGTGGGCGGGCAGGTGATGTTGAGCAATGTTGCGGGCAAGAACGTCGCGGTGAACACGACGGGCGGTCCCATCGCCTTTGCGGGCGACTTTGCCGGCGGCGGGCAGTATTCCCTCAGCAGCCATTCCGGAACCATTGACGTGACGTTGCCGGCCAGCGCCTCGGTTGACGTGACCGCGCGCTCGGTGACGGGCAGCGTGGAAAACGATTTTCCGCTCAATCCGCCGGCGCATCCCACCATGGCGCTGGCGCAGGGAAAATCGCTGGCCGGCACTTCGCACTCCGGCGCGTCCGCGGTCCACCTGCGAACTTTCAGTGGTAGAATCCGCGTGAAAAAACAGTAATCGGCAATTAGCTGGTAGCTATCGTCTAGCGGGTGCGTGCGTATGGTCGGAGTGCGGGAACAACGGACGAAATCGAGATCGGGCGGACGCATTGTGCTCGTAGGATTCATGGGCGCGGGAAAAACGACTGTCGGGAAGTTGCTCGCAAAAAAACTGCACTGCATCTTTGTCGATCTGGACGATGAAATTGTCGACGCCGACGGGCGCACAATTCCTGAAATCTTCGAGGAATCCGGCGAAGTTGGCTTCCGCGAGCTCGAACGTTCGACCTTGCATTCATTGATAACGTCGCTCGACGGTCCGGAACCCGAGCGCGTGCTGTCCTGGCGTGGAAAGGCCGGAGCCGTCCTTGCCATCGGCGGAGGTGCGTTCGTTCAACCTGACAACGCCGCGATATTGCGCCAATATGGCTGGACCTCTGTCTTTCTCGACGCGCCCGTGGAAGAACTTTATCGGCGTTGCAGCCCAACGGACGGCCGCCCTCTGGCCTGCGACGAGAACCTATTTCGCCAATTGTACGAAGCGCGGCGCAGCGCTTACATGGCAGCAGAGATGCGTGTCGATACCGGCGGAAAAACCCCGGAGCAGGTTGTGGAAGAGGTTCTAGGTTTTACGCGCTAGGCATTGAGCGGGGGAGCGGATGAGGTTGGCACGAAGGTTGGCACGAAGGTTGGCGCTGCTGTTCATCATGGCGGTCGCTGTGCCTGGTTTTGCGGCGGACAAGAAGCCAGCCGCGCCGGTGGGAAAAATGGTGGACTCGGGTTCGTTCGGCGTGTTTGTCAGCGGCAAGCGCGTCGCCACCGAAACCTTCCAGATTGAGCAGATGCCGGACTCGAGCGTCGTCAAATCGGAGTTCAAGACGGTTGGCGACGCCAGCCATGCGGTACAGACCGCGGAGTTGGTGATCGCCGCCAATGGCGACCTGCGGCGCTACACCTGGAACGAGTCGAGCCCGGGGAAGGCGTCGTCGGTGGTCGAGCCGCAGGACCAGTTCCTGATTCAGCACATCAACACCGGGCCGTCGGACAAGCCGGTCGACCAGCCCTACATCCTGCCGCCGTCCACCGTGATCCTGGACGATTACTTCTTCTCGCAACGCGAAGTGCTGGCGTGGCGTTACCTGGCGGGAAACTGCCGGCCCGATCCGGGCACCGGCGGCTGCAAGCTGCCGCGCGCACAATTCGGCGCGCTGGTCCCGCGGCAGCGCACCTCCATGCTGGTGCACATCGAGTACGTCGGGCGCGAGACGGTCAACGTCCATGGGCAGAAGCGCGAACTCAGCCGCTTCAACCTGCAGAGCGACGGCCTGGATTGGGGCTTGTGGTTGGACGAGGAGTACAAGCTGATCCGCGTGTACATCGCAGCCGATGCGATTGAAGTCGTCAGGGACTAGGCTGCAGCCTTTTGGCCTTGGGCTTTAGGCTTCCGGCTTCAACCTTCAGGCATTGTGCCGTCAGCCGGCCGCGGCGACGGTATCCACCTTGACATTGCGCAGGAACTCGGCGGCGGCCTCCGGCAGCACGGTGTTGATGAACATGCCGGAGCCGAGCTCGAATCCGGCAATCCGCGTCAGGCGGGGAATGACGCTGATGTACCAGTGATAGTAGATGACGCCGGCATTCTCGTGGGGTGCGGTGCGGATGGCGTAATTGAAATCGGGGTTTTGCAGTCCCACGTACAATTTCGCGAGTAGGGACTTCAGCACGGCTGCCAGATCAATGATTTCGGCGGGATTGATGTCGCCGAAACTGGCCATGTGCCGCCGCGGGTAGATGTAGGTGGCAAACGGCGAGTTCGAGGCGAATGGCTCGACCGCGACAAACAATTCGCTGGCCACAACGACGCGCGCCGGCTCTTCCAGGTCCTCCTTCAGAGCTTCACAGAAAATACATTCGCCGAACTCGTCGTAGTGGCGCAGCGCTTCATAGACGCGGCTGCGCACCTGCGAGGAGATGACCGGAGTGCCGATGAGCTGCGCGTGCGGATGCTCCAGGCTGGTGCCGGCGGCAACGCCGTGGTTCTTGAAAATGGTGATGTGGGCAATGCGCGGGTCGGCGCTGACCTCGGTGAAGCGCTGCCGGTAGCAGCGCAGGACTTCCGCGACCTGCTCCACCGGCAAAAGCGCCGTGGTGAGAGCGTGGTCGGGAGTTTCGACGATCACGTCGTGAATGCCGATGCCGTTGAGGCTGCGGCGGGAGCGCTCGATGGTGCGCGTCAGCGGGCCTTCGCGGGAGAGGGCGGCAAACTTGTTGGGGACGACGCGCACTTGCCAGTTTTCATTCGACGGAAACGCCATCACCGCGGGCGGCGCCAGGCGCTCGTTGCCGGGACAGAACGGGCACGTTTCCGAGTAGTGGGGCAGCGGCGGCCGGGGTTCGCGCTGCACACGGAGTTCCTCCGGACGCTTGGCGCGCTCCGTCGCCATGATGACCCACTCCTTGGTGAAGCGGTTCTGGCGTAGCTCGGGCATGTCGTCCTCCTGCCGCGGAACAGCGGAGCATACCACCGCGCGGCGGGAAACGAGCCGCAAGTGCAATTCGTGTAAAATCCGGAATATCCGTTCCGGAAGTTGAGCGCTGGTGTGGGCCGTCCCCGGCCCGCGATGACCGGAAGAGGGCTGCGAACCATGCCATCGAAAATCCCGGTTGGAATTCTGGGCGCGACGGGAGTGGTCGGACAGCGGTTTCTGCAACTGCTGGAGCACCACCCCTGGTTCGAGCCGGCGTGGCTGGCGGCGTCGGACCGGTCCTCGGGACTGCCCTACGAAGAAGCCGTGCGCTGGCGGCTGCGTACACCGATTCCGGCGCGCGTGGCGAAGATGCAGGTCTCGCCGGCGGTGCCCGAAGGAGCGCCGCGCGTGATTTTTGCCGCGCTGGACGCCGACATCGCGCGCGACTTGGAGCCGCGCTTTGCCGCCAACGGCTGCGCGGTGATTACCAATTCCAGCGCGTTGCGCATGCAGGAAGACGTCCCGCTGGTGGTGCCGGAAGTCAACGCGGAGCACGTCAAGCTGGTGCACGCGCAGCGCTGGCGGCAGGACAGCGGTGGCTTTGTCGTGACCAACCCGAATTGCTCCGCCATCGGCCTGGTGATGGCGCTGGCGCCGCTGGAACAGCGCTTTGGCCTGGAGAAGGTGATGGTCGTCACCATGCAGGCGGTCAGCGGCGCAGGCTATCCCGGCGTGGCCTCGCTCGATATTCTCGGCAACGTCATCCCCTACATCGCCAAGGAAGAAGAAAAGATGGTGGAGGAGACGCGCAAACTGCTGGGGCGCGCCCAGGCCACGCGCATCCTTCCCGCCGAGTTCGCCATGAGCGCGCAGTGCAACCGGGTGGCGGTGGAGGACGGGCATATCGAATCGGTGTCGGTGAAATTGAAAAAGGCGGCGCGGGCGGAACAGATGATCGAAGCGTGGCGCAGTTTCCGCGCCGTCCCGCAGGAATTGCGGCTGCCGAACGCGCCCGAGCAGCCGGTGATTTACGACCCCGCGCCCGACCATCCCCAGCCCCGCTTCGACGTGGACCGAGGCGCGGGCATGTCGGTGAGCGTCGGACGCCTGCGCCCCTGCGGCGTGCTCGACTGGAAGTTCACCGTGCTGTCGCACAATACGATCCGCGGCGCGGCTGGCGCGGCCCTGCTCAATGCCGAACTGCTGAAGGCGCAGGGATACCTCGGAAATTAGCTGCCAAGGGCTTTTCACCACAGAGGACACAGAGAACGCTGAGGAAATTGGAGTGAAGCAGTTCGACAAAGGACGCCAACGCATGCAATGGAATCATGCTGCCGTTCCTTTGTGTCCTCTGTGTCCTCTGTGGCTAACCCGCGGGGGCCGCCGATGATCGTGATGAAATTCGGCGGCACCTCGGTGGAGGACGCGGCCGCGATCGATCGCGCGGCGCAGATCGTCTGCCACCGCCTGACCCGCGACCCGGTGGTGGTGGTCAGCGCCATGGCGAAGGTCACCGACCAGTTGGTGGCCATGGGGCGGGCGGCGGGATCGGGCGACCGCGATAGCGCCTTGCAGCTTTCGCGCGCGGTGCGCGAGCGCCACTACAACGCGGCCTCGGAGTTGCTGGGAACCGCGGTCTTTGGAGAACTCCACGGCGAACTCGAGGCCGACTTCGATGCCCTCGACGAGCTGCTGCGCGGCATTGCTGCCGTCGGCGAACTCACGCCGCGCACCACTGACAACGTTCTCTCCTTCGGCGAGCGGCTCTCCAGCAAGCTGGTGACGGCGGCGTTTCGCGCGCGCGGGCTCAGCGCGGTGCTAGTGGACTCGCGCGAGTGCATCGTCACCGACACCAACTACACCCGGGCCGCTCCCCACATGGACGACACGCACGACAACCTGCGCGCCCGGCTGCGTCCGCTGCTGGAAAAGAAACGCGTGCCCGTGATGGGCGGGTTCATCGCCGCCACGCGCGAGGGAGTGACGACGACCATCGGCCGCGGCGGGTCGGATTTTTCCGCGGCGATTGTGGGCGCGGCGCTGGATGCCGAGCGCATCGAAATCTGGACCGATGTGGACGGCATGATGACCACCGACCCGAACCTCTGTCCGGAGGCGCTGCGCATCAAGTCCATCGGCTTTGAAGAGGCGGCGGAGCTGGCGTACTTCGGCGCCAAAGTACTGCATCCGGCCACGCTGCTGCCGGCCATCCAGAAGAACATCCCGGTGCTGGTGTTGAATTCGCGCAACCCGCAAAACGAAGGCACCACCATCACGGCGCGCGCGCCGCATTGCCGCAACGCGTTCAAGGCGATCGCCGCCAAGAAACGGATCACCATCGTGGACGTGGTGGCTGCGCGCATGCTGGGCGCGCACGGATTTCTCAAATCCATCTTCGACGTCTTTGACCGTCACCGCTGCGCCGTGGACGTGGTGGCGACCTCGGAAGTCAGCGTCTCTCTCACGGTGGATTCCAACGAGGCGATTCCGGCGATTGCGGCCGATCTGGAGACGCTGGCGGACGTGAAATATTCCGGGCGCAACGCCATCGTCTGCCTGGTGGGCGAGGCCATTCGCGAGACCGCGGGAGTGGCGGCCAAGGTTTTCAGCGCGCTGGGCGACATCAACGTGCGCATGATTTCGCAGGGCGCGTCGGAGATCAACATCACCTTCGTGATCGACGAAAGCGACGTGCCCGAGGCGGTGCGGCGCCTGCACGGCGTTTTCTTCGCCGACCCGGACCCGGAAGTTTTCGCGCGCGATTAAGAACACGCGTGGCACACGCGCCCTCGCGTGTGCAAACCGCAATGCGATAGTCGCACAGGACGCACACATGAACTTGCTTGTACTAGGACGCGGAAAGACCGGCTCTCTCGTCGCGGAAGTGGCGCGGGAGCGCAAGCACACCGTGCTGGCCTTCGGCAGCATGGAGAATTCCAACGCGCGCCGGCTGACTCCGGCGAACCTGGCCGACATTGACGTCGTGGTGGACTTCACCACGCCGCAAGCCGTGGTGCAGAACATCGCCGCCTGCATTGAGGCACGCGTCAACATGGTGGTTGGCACTACCGGGTGGTACGGCGAAATCCCCCACTTCAAGCTCCTGGTGGAGCACAGCGGCATCGCATTCGTGTATGCCGCAAATTTCTCCATCGGCGTCAACCTGTTTTTCGACATCGCGCAGGCCGCCTCACCGGCCTTGCGCTACGGCTACCAGGGCCGCATACTCGAGAAGCATCACGTGCACAAGAGGGACGCGCCCTCGGGAACCGCGGTGGCCATCCGCAACGTCATTCGTGACGCCGCACGCGCCGAGCTGCCCATCGAATCGGTACGCGAGGGCGAGGTAGTCGGCATGCACCAGGTGACGTTCGAATCGGCGGGCGACACCATCACCCTGGCGCACGATGCCAAGTCGCGCCGCGGTTTTGCCGAGGGTGCGGTGCGCGCCGCCGAGTGGCTGCCGGGCAAACACGGCTTCTACGATTTCAAGGACATTTTCCGCGAATTAGGCTGAGGAAGCTAGGCGCGCGCGAGCCTAACCGAAGGCAACGCAGGTTACTGAATGTTTTTAGGATGGAGCACGGTAAGACCCGGGATTTGTTTGAAGTCATCTTTCTCATCGAACGTCAAAATCTGGGTAATACCGTTGTTTTTCATGATCACGCTGTGAATTATGTCCCCGACTCCAGGGTGATACATGAGAATGCCTTGTTTCACGTGATAAAAAAATTCCGCAAAATCATAGTCTTTTTGTGGACTCACCTCGAGCAATCGAATCTTGATGTTTTGCAATCGCTTCTCGCTAACCAGCTGACTCTCGATTTGCGCGACCTCGCCGCGATCGATGTTCTTTCTTGAAACCAGAATGTTTACCATCTCGGTTATCGCCCACATGGACGTACAAAGCTGAACATCCTTGAGCTCGGCGAAGACGGCGAGGGCGCTCTCGACCATCTTCTTCTTGTTTTCTTCCGCCTTATCCACCGCGTAGTACGCTATTAAAATGTTGCTGTCTAGATAAATACTTTTCATTATTTCTTCTTGGCGCGGAAGCGAACAACTTGCTTTTTGGGGAACGTCTTGATCGCCTTGAAAGAGACTACCTCACCTGACTTGGTCTTGAACTTTACAGTCGCGGGCTTCTTCACGGTCTGCACAGCAACAAATCTGACGTTCCTCTTTGCCATACTTCTATCGTAGCACTGTTGCGTTGCCGGTTTTCAAGGACATTTTCCGCGAATTGCGCTAAAGTTCCCCGTTTACCGGCCCAACATTTAGACTGTGGCGAGCGTTTCACAGGAGCTGTTATGAAGCCTATTTACGGCTGCGGCACCGCGATCGTTACTCCTTTCCAATCCGACGGTTCCATTGACGAGCCCGCCCTGCGCGGCCTGGTCGAGTGGCAGGTCGAAAATGGGATCGACTTCCTCGTCCCCTGCGGCACCACCGGCGAAACGCCCACGCTCTCGCGCGAGGAGTGGCTGCGCGTGATTGAGGTGACCATTGCGGTGGCGCACGGGCGCGTGCCCATCGTCGCCGGCGCCACCTCCAACTGCACCAGCGACGCGGTGGAGAAAGCGAAAACCGTCGCCGCCTTGCCGGGCGTGGACGCGATCCTGACCGCGTCGCCCTACTACAACAAGCCGACGCAGGAGGGCCAGTACCAGCATTTTCACGCCATCGCCGAAGCGGTGGACAAGCCGCTGATCCTGTACAACGTGCCCGGGCGAACCGGCGCGAACCTCGAGCCTGCCACGCTGGCGCGCCTGGCGCAGATTCCGAACATCATCGGCGTGAAGGAAGCCAGCGGAAACATTTCGCAGATTGCCGAGGTGTGCAACGCCGTGCCGGAAGAATTCCTGGTCTTCTCGGGCGACGACGCGGTCACGCTGCCGGTGATTTCCCTGGGTGGCGTGGGCATCATTTCGGTGGCATCGAATGAGATCCCCCGCAAGATGTCGGAGATGACGCGCGCCGCCCTCGGCAACGACTGGAAGAAGGCGCGCGCGCTGCATCGCCGCTACCTGCCGCTGATGCAGGCCAACTTTATCGAGTCGAATCCCATCCCGGTGAAGGCGGTGCTGGCGATGATGGGCAAGATCGAGGAGAACTACCGGTTGCCGCTGACGCGCATGAAGCCGGAAAACCGCGCCAAGCTGGAGAAAATCGTGCAGCATCTCGACCTGCAGAAGATGGCCAGCGTGGCGTCGTAGGAGTCAGCGGTAGAGTTGGAGCGCGCTCGCTCGAGCGTGAAGATCGAAGCGCCCGGGAAATCCCGGGCGTTTTTTTGTGGCCGGTCAAGCGCTGCGAAGCAACATCCTGGGTAATCGCGCCAAAACACCCGATCACCGACGGCCGATAGCCGACAGCCTTCTTACTTCTGCCTTCTTACTTCTGACTTGGTTATACTGCCTCGCCATGGACTCCTTGCAATCCTCGATCGAGCGGCTGTTTTCCCTCGGCGCCGCCGTGGACAAGCAAGACGCCCGCCGCGTCTTTGGCGAGTTTCTGGCGGAGCTGAGCGCCGGACGAATCCGCGCCGCCGAGAAGCGCGACGGCGAGTGGCGGGTCAACGTCTGGGTGAAACAGGGCATCCTGCTGGGGTTCCGGCTGGGCGAGATCGCGGACATGAGCGGCGGCGGCGCCCTGTCGTTCGTGGACAAGGACACCTTTCCGGTGCGGCGGTTCACGCCTGCCGACCGGGTTCGCGTGGTGCCCGGCGGATCCTCGGTGCGCAGCGGCGCCTATGTCGCGCCGGGCGTGATCTGTATGCCGCCGATGTACATCAACGCCGGCGCCTACGTGGACGAAGGCTCGCTGGTGGATTCGCACGCGCTGGTGGGATCGTGCGCACAGGTCGGCAAGCGCGTCCACCTGAGCGCGGCGGCGCAGGTCGGCGGCGTGCTTGAGCCGGTGAATGCCGCGCCGGTGATCATCGAGGACGACGTGCTCGTGGGCGGCAATTGCGGCGTCTACGAAGGCACGCAGGTGCGGCGGCGCGCCGTGCTGGGCGCCGGCACAATCCTGACGCGCTCGACCCCGCTCTACGACGTGGTGCGCGGCGAGGTCTATCGCGCCTCCGGCGCTCAGCCGCTGGTGGTGCCGGAAAATGCCGTCGTCGTGCCGGGCTCGCGCTCGTTGAACCGCGGCAAGGCGATCGAGTGGGGCTTATCCGTTTACGCGCCGGTGATTATCAAGTACCGCGACGAGAAGACCGACGCCAGCGCGGCGCTGGAAGACGCACTGCGATAGCGCAGTTTTCAGTTTCGAGCTTCGAATGTGTCCTTGAGGAGTCTGTGTCGGAGCCTAAGGTGACGAACAAAGTCGTCCGAAACACGCGAATCCAGCCCGCGAAGCGGGCGGAATTCGTTAGCCCACCGCGGCAGCGGTGGGAAGGGGCAAACAAAACTCACGAGCGCCGGCGGCGCGGCACTACTACGGTGGCTTAGACTCATCCATGAAGGCCCGCTCTCTTATTACCGCACTCGCGCTGTTCTTCCTTGCCGCCGTACTTTTTCTCGGCGAGCGCTATGGCGTCTTCCGCGCGCCTGCCAACGCCGCCGCCCTGGTGCGCTGGGCCGCCATTCTCGCGCTGTTCGTCTATGCCATCGCCAAGCGCTCCCTCACCACCTGGATCCTGGTCAGCATGGTGGTGGGCGCCGAAATCGGGCATGACTTCCCTCTCTTCGCAGTGAATCTGAGGATCCTAAGCCTGATTTTCCTGCGCATGATCAAGACCATCATCGCGCCCCTGCTGTTCGCCACGCTGGTGGTGGGCATTGCCGGACATCACGACCTCAAGCAGGTGGGGCGCATGGGGATCAAGGCGCTCATCTATTTCGAAGTCGTGACCACGATTGCTCTCTTCATCGGGCTGGGCGCGATCAACCTGAGCAAGGCCGGCGTGGGCGTGAACGCGCCGCCCGCGCTGCACGCCGAACTACCGCCGGCGGCAAAGCAGTCCGCCACCGACATCATCCTGCACGCCTTTCCGGAGAACATCGCAAAATCCATCGCCGAAGGCCAGGTCCTGCAGATCGTGGTTTTCAGCATCATCTTCGGCATCGCCCTGGCGCTGCTCAACGAGCAGAAGCGGCGCCCGATGCTGACCTTCTGCGAGAGCCTGTCGGAGACGATGTTCAAGTTCACCAACATCGTCATGCTGTTTGCGCCCATCGGCGTGGGGGCGGCGATCGCCAACACCGTCGGCCACATGGGGCTGGGCATCCTGGTGAACCTGTTCAAGCTGCTGGCTACGTTGTATGTGGCGCTGATTATCTTCCTCGTCGGCGTCCTCCTGCCGGTAGCGCTGCTGGCGCGCGTGCCGCTGCGGCGGTTCATCAAAGCGATTGCCGAGCCGGCTTCGATCGCCTTCGCGACCACGTCATCGGAGGCGGCGCTGCCGCGCGCCATGGAAGCCATGGAGGCCATCGGCGTCCCGCGGCAGATCGTCGCCTTCGTCATTCCCACCGGCTACAGCTTCAACCTCGACGGCAGCACGCTCTATCTCTCGCTCGCTTCGGTGTTCGTGGCGCAGGCGGCGGGAATCCACCTCACCTTCGTGCAGCAACTGGTGATGGTGTTCACGCTGATGCTAACCAGCAAAGGAGTCGCCGGTGTGCCACGGGCGTCGCTGGTGATCCTGCTGGGCACGGCGGCCTCGTTTCACCTGCCGGAATGGCCTATTTTTGTGATCCTCGGCATTGACGAGCTGATGGACATGGCGCGCACCTCGGTGAACGTGATCGGCAACTGCCTGGCGACGGTGGTCATCGCGCGCTGGGAGGGCGAATTCGGCAAAGAGCAGCCGTCGGAAACAGTGCAGGCGGCATTGGCGCAATAGTGCAGGCTTCAGGCTTCAGGCTTCGGCTTATTTCGCTTCAGGCTTGGCGAGTTCGATGGAGTGCACGTGCGAGATCCACCCGGTTTCCGGGTTCATCTCGGCGGCGATGCGGTAGCTTTCGCGGCGCGCGACGTAGCCCTGCTTCTCCAGTTCCATGACGCGGGCATGAAACTGGTCGGCATCCCACTCGCGCACGATGACGAGATTGTCCACGCCGCGATTATAGACCGCGGGGCCGCCAGCCGCGCCCTTCATGCTCAATGGGCGTAGCAGAAGTCTCCGGAACCGGCGCAGCCAAAATCATCGCCGAAGCGCGCCGCCACCGTGCCAGCCAGCGCCTTGAGCTCCTTGCGGTAGCGGCGCTGATAGCAGCAATGGCAGTCGTAGACGTAGGGCGAAGCGCAGTTCGCTTCGCCGCGCGGGCAGCCGTAGGATTGGCCACAGGTCGGGCAGGAATGCTCTTGCACGCGAATTACTCCTTGCGATCGCGTCAGCCTCACGCACACCTCCCACTGACGGGCAGATGTGGGGCTGCCAGAATTTCAGTTTGTGCCGGCCTCGGTGGCAATCGCCCGCGGGAACAGGATGTTGTTCTCCAGGTGGATGTGCTGGTGCAGGTCGGCTTCGAATTCCTGCAACGCGCTGTAAAGCGTGCGATAGCTGATGCAGGCATCTTCCGGCGCGGTGAAGCCGTTGCTGGCTTCGCGAATCGAGCGCAACGCGCCGCCGGCGGAGTCGTGTTCCATCATCATCATCTGCACCGGGTTTTTCACCGTGCCGAATGCCGGCCGCCGCGCCGGTTGCCGCGAAGCTACAGTTTTCTCCATCGCGATGATGTACGGGAACAGGATGTTCTCCTCCTTCATCAGGTGCATCGAGAGTTCCTGTCCCAGGCCGGCGAAGGTCTCGCGGATGACGTTCAGCTCAGGATGGTTCTGTCCGTGCACCGAGCAGACTTTGGCCAGGAGCTGTTCCAGGCGCGGCGTCTCTGACTTTACGTAAGCATGGTGCTGGGTGACGATGTGCCCGATCAGCTCCGCCATCGAACCCTTCTGCCAGTCCGCCGTAAGCGAGGTGTTCTCCGCTGGCGATGCCAGCGCGGCCAGCACATCGTCGACGCCCAGGTTGCGCGCGGCGCAGGCCTCTTCCAGCGACTTGCCGCCGCCACAGCAGTAATCAATTCCGAGTTTCTCGAAAACGCGCGTGGCCTGCGGGAATTCAATGGCCAGTTCGCGCACCGTCTTTGCCGTTTCAACGTTCATGCTCTTCTCCGATCCTGTGTGATCTCGATCATGAGAATAGCGACACACAGCGCCGAGGACGATGACTTTTGTCACAGGGACGAAAAGTGAGAGTCTCCTGAATAGAAGCGTGACCTGTAGGGCGGATATCATGGAGCAATGCCAAGGCTATCTTTGGACGAATATGTGCGCCAGCGACAGATCGAGTTGGCCGTGGACCTGGAATTTAAGAAAGCTGTTTATCTAGATGTTAAGTTTTGGATTATCTTGCGTGACGTTGCGGTGGGACGGCGGGCTGGAAGCAATGAAATTCAGTTGCTCCATTCCCTGCGCGAGTGCGTATCAAAGGGGAAAGTGTTTTGCCCCGTGAGCGACAGCACTTTCGCAGAGCTTCTAAAGCAAAATGATCCAATCACGCGTAAGGCAACGGCTAACCTCATTGATGAGTTAAGCCTAGGTGTCACGATTATTCCGTTTGAAATGAGGGTTGGCACAGAATTGGCGCACTTCCTCTACGCAGCAGTGAGTAGTCCCAATGACCTGCACCCGCTTAAACACTTGGTGTGGTCAAAGCAGAGCTATGTATTGGGATATGTCCATCCAACCCTAACTGGGTTGGACGAGGAAGCGCAGGTCGCACTGCAAAAAGAGTTCTTCAACCACATGTGGACGATTCCCATGTCAGAAATAATGCATCGCATCGGCGATGCAACCCCACCAGACTTCTTCACAAGCTTTGGAAAACTCGCCGATGATTTGAATGTGCAGAACACCAAACACGCGAGTGAGGTTCGTAGTTTTGAGCAGGCTTATTTGGTTGAAATTCAGGGTGCTATCGACGTATTCGCGGGAACTGCTGTCGACATCATTCGAAAAATGTTCGAGAAGAGGAGCGGTTACCTGGTGGAACTGAGTACCACCGAGAGATCGGTTCACGAACGCGAAGTGAGAAATCTATTATTCGCAGCATTCAAGCAGAGCAGTACGAAGGATGCCTTACGGACGCTGCATATCCTGGCGTGCATACATGCATTTGTTCGATGGAACAAACCGCAACAACTCAAGGATAACGATTTCTTTGATTTTCGGCATGCCACTGCAGCCCTCGGGTATTGCGATGCATTTTTCACAGAGCGTTCAATGCGAGCGATGATCTCGGCAAATCATATGTCTCTTGATAGACAATATGGATGCTGCGTGGTAGCCGATGTCAACGATGCGATTGACTACCTGGCAAGAGTCGCAAATGAAAGCCCTTCTAGTGGCACTGCGAAAACGAGTTTGTGATACTAAACTCAGGGTTGTCGGCTAACCGGAAGCAATGTGCGCGGGTCCACAAACGGGTGGGACTCGCCCCGCACTACTCGACGGCTCCGAGCTGCTCCTGGAGCGCCGCCAGCTTCGGAATCGTCACCGTGCGGCCGTCCACCTTGATGAGCCCCTCCGCCTGCAGGCGGCTGAGGTTGCGCGACACCAGTTCGCGCACCGTGCCGATGTGCGCTGCCAGTTCCTGGTTGGTGGCCGGCAATGTGACCTGCACTCCCGTGCTCACGCCCCGAGCCTGCTCGCCCGCCAGGCGCACCAGCAGCGAGATCAGACGCGAGCGGACGGTGGTAAAAGACAGCTCTTCAATGATGCCGACCAGCCGGCGCAGGCGGTTGCCGACCACGCGCAGCACCTTCAGCGCGACCTTGGGATGGACCAGGCAGAGGGAATGGAAATCCTGTTTGCTGACGAACAGCAACTGCGCGTTTTCGACGGCCGCGGCGCTGGCAGGATACTTGCCGCCATCGAATACCGGCAGTTCGGCGATGGAGTTGCCAGCCTTCTCGATGGTGAGCACCTGTTCCCGGCCGCCGGTGGAGATCTTGAACAGGCGGACATTGCCGCTCTCGATCACAAACAGCCCCGGGCAGGCGTCGCCCTCGGCGAACACCAGCTCACCGGGAGCGTAGCGGCGCGGGACGGCGCGCTCGGCCAGGAACTTGAGCTCGGTTTCGGAAAGGTCGGCAAACAGCGGCACGTGCCGCAGGACTTCGGCTGCACTCGGATGCATGGTGGGCATTGCCGGGTATTCTACTCGCGTCTGCCGGGACTGCATGGTCGCCGATCGCGCTCCGGCAAACCCAACCCCGGACCGCGGTCGCGCGATTATTGGCCTTCCAATTCGTCCATTGTGTCCGGCGCCCCGTGGCGTCGCAGCAGCGACGGCAGGTTCTGCGAAAACGCGGAGCGCGGGATCACCATGTCGCAACCGGCTTCCATCGCCTTCACCTTGAGGTCGCCCTGCACATGCGAAAGGAACCCGATGATGGTGGTTCCCTTCTTCAGTTCCTTCTTGAGCCGCGGAATGGTGGCCAGCGGCTTGGCGCCCAGGTTGTTGAGGTCGAAGATGATCAGCGACGGCTTGCCGTTCCCGTTCTGCTCCATCCGCTCCAGGATGTCCTTCTCCGTCTTGACGAACTCAACCTTGACGTTGAGCTTGCGCGAGGTCTCCTGGATTTTCGCCAGGAAGAACAGGTCGTCAATAAAGGCGAAGATGCGCGTTGCGGCGTCCTCGTGCTGTTGCGGCAGCGGTTCCGGATCCGGCTGCAGGTACTGGGTGCCGGTGCCGCGCTGCGCATTGTTGCCTTGCAGCGCCGCGCGGTAGCTGTGGTCCATGGGATGGGTGAAAACCCCACCCGGATTGTTGTGCTGCTTTTGTTGGCCTTTGCCGCCCTGGTGTCCACCAGGACGCCCTCCGCCGGGCCCGCGACGGCCGCGACGGCGCCTTCCCTTCCCTCCGTGGCCGGAGGGATGCTTCGGTCCAAAAGTCATGACGCTCTCTTCAGTCCCGCGGGGGAGCGGGATCGTGGTTTACGCTGAGTTGAATCACTCCGTCGGAGACGCCCACTCGGTCACGCATTACCCCGGAATCTCGTATCCCGGATGCGAAGGGAATTCGTGAACCATTCTCGTCCGCCTGGCGCCTGGCACTTCGTTGCGCGCGGACTTCGGTACGGGAGGTACCGTTCGGAGGCCGACCTTGATACTACCTGCCTGCCCTGTGGAAAGGCAAGGCCCGTGCCGCAGGGAGGTGTGCACTTCGGTAACGGGTCCCGCCCCCAGGTCAATAGATGCCTGCCCGTCATTTATGGCTTCACGATTGCGTAATGAATTTCAACGCTACACTAATTCCATGCCCGGCGACGACATCCCCTCCGCCCCGCCCGCTGCCGCCGATCAGCGCCTGCACTGCGGACCCGAGCCGTACTCTCGCTCGAACCAGCCGTTCGTGCATTTTTCCTTCTGCTGGTGTAAACCTCGGGTCTGAAAATCCGTCGATTGAAGTAGCGATGGAACAGAGTCTGGCCACACCGTTGATGGGACCAACGAGCGAAGCCGGAATCGCGGCGCAGCAGTTCGATGATCTTGTGCGCGCCCACCAAGCCCGTATCTACCGCGTGCTGTGGTGTGAACTGCGCGATCGTGATGCCGCCGCCACCCTGACTCAGGAGTGCTTCCTGCGCGCGTACCAGAACCGCGCCAGCTTCCGGGGCAGGTCCAGCGTCGGCACCTGGCTGATCCGCATCGCGCTGAACCTGGCGCTCGATTACCGGCGCAACCGGAGGAGCGGTTTTTGGCGAAGTCTGTTCGGCAGGAACCGAACCGAACTGGATACGGTCGCCGCCTACGCACGCGACCACGCCCCCTCCGCCGAGCGCGGCTTGATCGCGCGCCAGGAGCTGGATGCCGTGATGCGCCTGGTGGCAGCGCTCACCCAACAGCAGCGCACGGTATTCATGCTGCGCTTCGTCGAGGAGCTTAGCCTGGAAGAAATTGCCCAGGTCATGGGCTTGGAGCAAGGAACGGTCAAGACGCATTTGTCCCGCGCGGTCAGCGCGCTGCGCCACCACCACAAGCAGGGGAACGCGAAATGAACCAGCATTTGACCGACGAACAAATTACGGCGTGGCTGGCCGCCAGCCCAGATGCCTCCACCCGCGAGCACCTGCAACATTGCGCCGAGTGCTCCCAGGAAGCCGACCAACTGCAAAGCCTGGTGGCCCGCTTCGGTGAAACCATGCGCCGGGAAGCCGCCGCCACCACCGAACCGCGCCGGGAGCTGCGCCCTCATTTCTCATTTGTATCGCTACGTCAGGCCCTGGCCGGGGTTGCCGCGCTGCTGCTGCTGGCTTCCGCATTGCTGCTGGCTCCGAGCGCCCCGCTGCGGCAGCAGAATTCGCCAACCGCCGCCCTCCAGCAGGACCCCGATGACGTCCTGCTGATGGAAGTCCAATCCGACGTGCAACGCGATGTGCCGCTTGCGCTGGAACCGGCCGTACTCATTGTTACGGAGCGCAACCGGCTCGCCGCGATGCCGATCCCACAGTCTGAAGGAGAAAATCAATGATCGCACGTTTGCTTGCCGCACTACTTCTAATGTCGTCTCTGAGTTTGGCGCAGATGCCCGCTGGTGGCGGCCCTGGGCCAGGAGGGCCGCCGGAAGGGCGGGGACGGATGTCTGGCCCCCGCGCCGGCCGATCGGGCCCGATGGGCCGGTGGTGGAAGAACGCCGACGTTGTGCAGAAGCTGGGACTCACTGACGAGCAGGTGCAGCGCATTGAAAAAATCTTCCAGGACCACCGCTTGCGGCTCATCGATGTTCGCGCCAACCTGGAGCGCGCGGAAGTGACGCTGCAGCCCATGATCGAGAGCGACAGCCCGGACGAGGCCGCGGTCATGAAGCAGATCGACAAGGTCGCCGCTCAACGGGCCGAACTCGAGAAAGCCAACGCCCAGATGTTGTTCGCCATTCGCCGCGTGCTGACACCCGAGCAGTGGAAGAAACTGCAGGCGCTTCAGCCACAAGGCCGCACTCGCATGGGCATCCCTGGCGCACCGCCCATGGGCGGAGGCCGCAGAGGAGGAGGTCCGGGACCGGGCGCCGGTCCAGGTCCAGGCGGTACGCCGCCGGCGGGCGGGAACCCGCCGCAGGACTAGGCGGCAACCACCTTCGCATCCGCCGCAACAACCTTGAGAAACGGGAGGCTCCCGGCCCACCACCCGGGCCGGGTGCGCCGTTTACCGTTGTCGCCAATGCGGTGCTTCGACTTGCGCGCAGTTGAATTGTTCGTGCTGGAGTCGTTAGTCGCTGGTCGTTAGTCGTTCGTGCTGACGGCCATCGACCGTCGACCGTCGACCGTTCAACTGGTCAAGACCGGCTGAGATTTGGTACGCTTTGCTACGGTCATCTGATACCGCAGACCGTAAACCGCAACAAAATTCAGGGTTGGGCGCTTAACTCAGCGGTAGAGTGCCATCTTCACACGGTGGAAGTCACTGGTTCGAATCCAGTAGCGCCCACCATTTCTTCTTCTGCCATCTCCCGGAATGACGCGGCGGTAGTGTCGAGTCGGATTAGGACAGCGCCGGTGTCCGGGCTGGGTTGAGTTTTCGGACATCGCCGCTCGGTGGCGGGGCTGATTTTGCGACCGGGAAATGTGTAGAGCGTCGCCACTTGCGCGCGGGTGAGTGTGACTAAGTGTGACGAATCGCCGCGTTAAGTCGCACACAGCGTGTGAGTTAAATGGGAGAGCGCAGCCTTTTCAGGGCTGGCGTCTGCGGTCGCTTTGGGTGCCCGCGGCCGGCGCGAAAATCGCGGCAGTGGTAGGGGGGAGGGGGTATGCGCTTTTGGACTACGGAGACGTGGAGAACCTACAAAGACGACGAACGTTGGGCAAGGCTAGAGGTCAAGACGTATCGAGAAACCGGGGAAGATTACTTCGACATTTTGGTGGGCAACACTGGTCACAAGGCGCATGCACACATCGGGATATCACTGGACCAACACCTGCTCTTCGCCGAAGATCGAGGGCTCGTTCAGAAATTGGGTCGTAAGATCGAGTCGCAGCAGAAGGGGCTGCTCGAACAGGTGGAATCCATCGTGGACCCGACGAAGCCTGGGGTAAAAGACCTCATTTTGAAAATAAACTTAGATCCCGCTACTGGCTACATAACCGTGCTCGACTTTGGCCTTGCCGAGTCGGGAGTGCATTCGTCGGAGTAGCGTCGTGCGCCGGGGCGGCTCGTCGCGAATTAGCTGGTCAGGTAGACGACGGCGACGATCAGGGCGATGACCACGAGGGCGGCGATTAGGGTTCCCGCCGCCTTGTCCAAGCGCTCGAAGAACTCCAGCATAATGAGCCCCCGGCGCAAATTGTCCTCCGAACATTCTTCAGGGTCAAGTGCTCCGTGCGCGGGACGGCTCGCCGCGAACCTGGCGACCGGCGAGCGCGCCGTCGCGCCGCGTTGCTGGATCGACCGCGCTGCTCGAGCTACGGGAACGGAACGCCGGAGCAGAGGTCGGTATTCGTTTCGTGAACCGGATTGCCGGTGAAGGTGGTTTTGTGGATGCGTCCGGAGACCGAGTCGCTTTCGAGCAGACACTCGGAGTGCCGCACGCTGTTATCGAGCGGATTTGTGTATTGCACTTCGACGTACGCGCGAACAGCGCTGCGTGCGGCGGACGGGACTGGACCAGCAGTTCCGAAAATCGTCGCCGTGATGGCGTCCGTCGCCTCTTCGCTGGGTGCTAGCTCCCTGCGCACTGTTGGGAGCGTGTCTTCGAGTACATCCCCGTTGCCGATCATTCGCATTCGCCACCTGACATTTGTGGCGGGGATCTTGCCCTGATTCCGCATGGTAAAGGTGAAATTGAAGCTTTCACCATGCTCGCCGACGAACATGATGTGAGCGTCGGCGAAGAAGACGAGAGGCTGCATGTCTGCGAGAAACATTTGTTTCGACAGTTCGAATTGTTGCCGTGAAGTTGCAGCCTGCTCGGCGGCGATTCGGATGGCATCGGCGGTGAGCTCTGCTTGTCTTTTAGCGGCGTTGGCGGCTTTTCTGGTTGTGAGCCAGAGGAAGACTGAGGCAATGAGGTAGCCGATGGTGGCAATCGCGCTGACGGCTGTCCAGAATGTCTGAGACATAGCGGAATTGTAAGCGACCGGAACCGGGTGTAGACTGCGCCTTGAAAATCGGAGCGGCTGGTGAGTCACAGCGCGTGGTCTTGGACACCGCGCACTGATTGTTTGACTCACCAGCCGGTGCATCACCTCGGGGCGGTCACGTTTGGAGCGTGGCTGCCCTTCGGTGTTTTAACCATCGGTGAATTCATGCGACATGTAAAGTACTCAGTCGGTCATGACGCACGCGCTGTGCACTCGATTTGGTGCCGCACTGTTTTTGGTGCTTGTTAACGCGGATTCAAACACTTACCTATGGACCGTTTACGAGGCGTACGCGGAAGCTGTGAATTTCCGCAGGTTTTGCACACTTTTCCACAGCAATAATAAAGTTACCTGTGCCTGAAACCTGCATTTTTTCAGGGCATTTGCTTAACGCGGCCAGCAGGAGCACAACTCCTCGCTCCACAGGAGTGCGACCAGCATCAGCAGAGCGAAACCAGCGGCTTGGTAGGATCGTTTCCGGCATCGTGCGGTCTTTCGCACTCGGCGGTGACGGCCACAATGCTGGCGCACCCGGCGCCCCCCCCGCCGCTTCCTATCGCCCGCCCAGGCTCACCAACATGGACATGTCTTTGGGATAGATCACATCGCGTCCGCGGGTGAGGAAATGCGCATACACCGAAAACGCCGCGCCATACATTCCCAGCCCGGTGCTCACCGCCCGGGAGCGCGCGGCAGTGCTGATAATTGTGCCCAGAAACTTGAATCCGGATGCTCCATTCGCGGCGTTACCCCCGGCATCGCCTGAATGATCGCGAACACCGCGGTCGCTATCCCCCATGGAAGAACTGGCGAGCGCCACGGCAATCGCAGTGGTCAGGTATCTTGTGCGAGGTGTCGTGACCTGCGCCCCGCCTTCGCTGTCGAGCGCCAGGTTCTCGCCTTTCGCCACCGCCACGCCTTCCAGGTTCGCCTGGACCTTCTGTTCCAAACCACTGGGCAGCGCGAGTTCATGAAACACGATGCGCAATTGGCCGTTGCGTCCCAGCCGCCGCGCCGAATGCACTTGCAGCACCGATCCTTTCAGCCGGCTTCCCTGCGGCAGGACCAGGTGATCGGAGGCAAACAGCGGCTGCGTGATCACGGCTTCCACCGCATCGCCTTTCTTGGCCGTGGCCGAGCTTAGCGGCGTCACCAATTGCGCATGCACCGCGCTGCCCGACGGCGGCGGCGTGCCCACCTGCGCCAGCGCCTCCGGGGCGACGATTTCGCCGCCGAAATTCAGCGGCTGCTGCAGCTCGGAATTGAAACTGGCTCCCGAATCCAGGTACTGCGGATGGACCGGAAGCTGCGCCACCGCGTAGCGCTCGAGCCGGTGCTTCTTGCCGGGCTCGTGCAGTTGGGCCTTGGCCATCTCCCATTCCTGCCTGACCTGCTGCCGCGCCTGGTTGATCTGGCGGTGTGCCGCGTTCATGGCTGCGGCCGTCTTGCCGTTGTTCTTTTCGTTCGCCGCCACGAATTGCAGCACGCCTTGCGACGCCGGAGAAACCACCGTCTGCAGCGGGATTCGCCGGCCATCCGCCAGCCGCAGCTCGTCAAACTCGATGTGGATCTGGCGTGGCGGCGAAAAACTCCCGTTGGCCGCCGCCATGGTTCGCACCTTTTTCGAGATGTCGCCAATCTCGAAGATCTTCCCCGTGACCTCGCTGCCGGCGGGAATCACCAGTTTGTCGAACGCGTACACCGGCTCCGTAATCTTCCCGTGCACCGGCTGGCCGGCTTTGCGCACCCGCACTTCCTGGTCCAGCGCGACCTTCAATGGCGTACCCACCGGCACCGTCAGTGGGATGGCCATCGGGGGCGTGACCGGCAGGATTTTCGCGGGCTCCTCCGCCACGGCCGGCCGTTGCATCAAGACTTGAGCCCAACCGCACACGCAACAGAAACACGTCAACGCCAGTGCGCAGCTTTGCCAACGCATAAATTGTTCCTTGTTCCTCTCCCGCACGCCCCAGGGTGGAAAGTATAACTCTTTTGCGCGTACCGCGGGCCCCTCCCTTTTGCCGCAGTTATGCTGCGACAAGCAGGACTACCGTGACTTGGTGAAAGAGATTATCGGAAAGAAGGCAGTGGATTGGGAACTCAGGCCTGCGGCAGCGACTGAAACCGGTCAATCGTCGCCGCGACGCCGTGCTGACCGTCAACCATTTCGCTGCGCACAATCTTCCCGTGGCAACAGACCATTTGGCTGTCCGGCAGCCCGAGTTCCTTCGGCAGCATCAGGACAACCTCAATCTCTGAGCCTTCGCGCAGCGCGGCGTCGGTGAAAATAAACAGGCCGCCAAGGCTGACGTCCCTGGTGGTGGCGGCCAGGGTGTGCCCCTCCGCCCTGACGGTCGCCGGAGTAGTCGTTTTATGGCGCTTGTACTTTCGCTTTGTGGTGTTCACGCGCCAAGCCTCTTTGAACACAACTAGGGTAGACCCTGCCCCGCAATGGTGCAATCGAGATTGCGCAATGGCGCGACCAGACTTTTGCTGAAATGGGATTGGACTGGCCTGGAAGTTCCCAAGAAGCGCACCCGCAGGTCTCACTTCACCTTTCCATGTGCGCTGCGTCACCGAGACCCTTTGCCTTTGGTGATATGGCTTAGCCAGGACTAGCCGATGACTGCGCTGGCGCGTCCAGTTTTACCGCACTGATAAGTATGAAAGCCGGCCGGTCGGGAGGTGTGAATGGCCACGTCCGTAACGTCTCCTCCTCGCGTGTCTCCCGCTCAACAACCGGAAACCAAGGCTGGCCCGCCGACGACTCAGGTTATCTTGAAATGGGTGGTGCCGATCGGGCTCGGCGTCGTGCTCCGCCTGATCCCCGCGCCTGCCGGCTTGGCTCCCCTGGCATGGCATTACTTCGCCCTCTTCGCGGCGGTGATTGCGGCCCTGGTGACCGAGCCCCTGCCGGGCGCGGCCGTCGGCTTGATCGGCATCAGCATTGCCGCCGCCTACATGTTGATCGGCAAGACGCCGGCCGAGGCCGTCAGGTGGGCGCTCTCCGGTTTCTCCAACGACACCGTCTGGCTCATCGTGGCCGCCAACATTTTCGCCATCGGCTATGAAGTCACCGGTCTGGGCCGGCGGATCGCGTTGCTGCTGGTCAGGACTCTCGGCAGGAGAACCCTGGGACTCGGCTACGCGATTGCGTTATCGGACCTGATCCTCGCCCCGTTCATGCCGTCGAACACGGCGCGCAGCGGCGGCACTATTTACCCGGTGGTCAAGAACATTCCGCCGCTATACGGATCGCTGCCCGACCAGGAACCGCGCAAGATCGGCTCCTACCTGATGTGGACCGGCTTCGCCACCACGTGCGTCACCAGTTCCATGTTCCTGACCGCCCTGGCGCCCAACTTCCTTGCCCTCGAACTGGTGAAAAAAATCGCTAAAGTAGACATCACCTGGACCGCCTGGCTTCGAGGCTTCCTGCCGGTCGGCATCATCCTCTTTCTCGCCACCCCGCTGCTGACCTACTTCCTGTATCCACCCACGGTCAAGCGTGGCGACGAAGTCATGCGCTGGGCGAAGACGGAGCTGGGGCTGCTGGGTCGAATCTCAAGGAATGAAATCATCATGGCGCTGCTCGCCATCGCCGCCCTGATCGGGTGGATCGGCGGTGCGCGCTGGGTGGCGCCGGTGACGGTTGCCTTCTGTGTCATCTCGGCGATGCTGCTGACCAAGGTGATCAGTTGGACCCAGATCGCCAGCAACAAACAGGCGTGGACGGTGCTGCTCTGGTTTGCGACGCTGGTGGCAATGGCCGACGGGCTGAACAGCGTCGGGTTCCTGAAGTGGTTCGGCGGCCGCGCCACCACCTACCTGTCCCACTTCCCGCCTCTGACAATTATGCTGGTCGTGGTGGCGCTGTTCTTCGTCATCCATTACCTGTTTGCCAGCCTGACCGCCCACACTGCGGCGGTGCTTCCGGTATTTCTGGCGGCGGTGCTGCTGGTCCCGGGTATGCCAATTCGCCAGCTCGCGATGCTGATGTGCTACTCGCTGGGACTGATGGGAATCCTGACACCGTACGCTACCGGGCCGGGTCCGATCTGGTACGCCAGCGGATATCTCCCGGCCAAGGATTTCTGGCGCATGGGATTCCTGACCGGTTTGTTCTTCCTCATCGTGTTGCTGGCGGTCGGCACGCCGTATGTGCTGACGTTCGCGCGCTAGCCGGCATCACTCCCCTTCGCGCTGCCGGCAGGCTTCCAGGCTTGCCGGTGGCGCGTGAGAAAAAATCCCCGTTGGCGGAAAGTGCCGGCGGAGTCTTCGCCAGCCAGTGCTGACTGCGCGCCGGTTGTCAGAACCTGCCCGTTGCCGCGGCGGATATCGAGGGAATGCTTGCCGCTTGGTTGGCTTTGCTTTGCGGTGACGCCAGGACAGCGGCTTCCGTCACTATCGAATGTACTTGATCGTGACCGCGATTCGTAGCAATCTGTGCGCGTGAAACACCAGCACTGCGTCTGCGAGGAAGATCGATCGGACTGGCGACGCGGCCGCTACGAACCTGGCGAGCCGCCTGAGGCAGAAAAAGCGATTGACCGCGACGGCGCCAACCGAAGAGACCTCCGGGCCAAGCCAGTCAGACCGCTCCCACGACCACGAAACTGACGCTACCGGCGCGCCACTCCTCCGCTTCCCAGGTCGTGGTTGACCCCAAAACCCGGCGCACCCCGCGCACCAGTTCAGGCGGCACGGTGGTCGGCGCCGCTGGCTACTTCCCATCGCTCTAGATTTTCAATTTCCGCAAAGGCCACATGACGCGGCGCGTGGCAAGTCGGGCACTCCACGTAGCGGTCTACCGGCGGCGTGCATGGCGGTGCGCCATTGCCGTTGGAGCGGGTGAAGGTGTACACGGGCACACGTGTGCGACAGGCGTCGCATCTGTAACCCAAATGAACTGTACGGATCATGCCGGAATCAACAGGGCCGAACGTGGCGCAGTATACCGCAACCTTGGCAAAAGTAGTAGCGCCACGTCATGCCATCCTTTCGCCACCGCTTCGCCCCCTCCCCAAGCCCGCCCTCCTTCCTGTATCCTTGCAGAACGCCAGATCATGCCCGGGAACCACACGGGCGGATTCCGGCGCCCCGATCTCATGCCTGACTTTGCCCGCAAACCCGGCTCCTCCCGGTCCGGCTCCGGCGCCGCTCCCCAGCCCCCCTCCGACCTGCAACTTTCACCCCGTATAGGGGTTACAACAGGTGTGAGCAGCGTGGCAATCGACCGAGGGTTGCTACCGGGCGGGCGGCGTCACAGCGAAGCTGGCGTGCACCTGGCCGCGCCGGTCAGCTATGAGGCCATGGTGGATGCCGACGTCATGCTTCGCGTCAAGGACGGAGACGACGCGGCCTTCGAATATCTGGTCACCAAGTTCCGCCGCCCCATGCTGAGCTTCATGTACCGCATGGCGCGCAACAGCGCGGTGGCGGAAGAGCTGGTGCAGGAAATTTTCTTGCGCGTGTATCGCTCGCGCGCCACGTATAACGCGGAAGCCAAGTTCAGCACCTGGCTGTACCGCATCGCCACCAACCTGGCGGTAAACCACGCGCGCGATACCAAGTACGAGAGGCCGGAGCTCAGCATCAGCCTCGACGAGCCCGACAGCGACACCGGGCAGACGCTCGATCTCGCCGACGGCACCCCCTCCGCCGAGCAGGCTCTGCTGCGGCGCGAGAGGCTGGCCGCCATCCGGCAGCACGTGCAAAACCTGCCCGAGCGCCAGCGCCTCGCAGTTTTGATGCACAAGTACCAGGGAATGGACTACCGGCAAATTGCCGAAGTCCTCAAGTTAAGCGAGTCGGCGACCAAGTCGCTGCTGTTCCGCGCCTATGAAACGCTGCGCGAGAAACTGAAAGATTTTGTGTAAGGGTGTGGTGTTATGAATTGCAATCAAGTTCGCGAGCATCTGCTGGATCTGATGGTGACCGAGCCCGGTCCCGGCGAGCTGCGGGACCATGTCAAGGCGTGCGCCGCCTGCGCCGCCGAAGTCACGTCCCTGCGGCAGACCATGGCGCTGCTGGACCAGTGGCAAGCGCCGGCCGACACCAGTCCGTATTTCCTCACCCGGTTGCGCGCCCGGGTGCGCGAGGAGCAGGCACGTCCCGCCGGCTGGCTGGGATGGTTTCGCAAGCCCGCTTTCGCGGTCAGCATCATGGTGCTCATGATTGCCAGCATCAGCCTCTTCCAGGGAAGCTGGCAGTTGAAGGATAATGCCGAGAAGCGCGCCGCCGTCTCGCTCAAGCCGGGCACCGCGGTCGGCGATTTGCAGTATCTCGACCGGAACCACGATCTGTTGGTCGATTTTGAACTGCTCGACGATCTGGATGGCGCGCCAAGTACGGCGCAGAATTAAAGTGAGGAAGGAAGTTGGGCCGTAGATTCATCACCGTGATCGCGATGGTTGCTCTGGGCGTGGGCCTTGCCGCCGCTCAGGGTGGCGGTCCCGAGAAGAAGGCCGATAAGAAGGACGCGCCGCCGGTGCACGCGCCCCGCTTCGCCTCTCCCGGACGCCCGCAGGGACCCGTGTTGCACGGCCCCGGCCCGCACATGGGCGACTGGTTTCGCCGTAACGAAACTCTTCCGCCCGACCAGCAATTAAAGAAGTTGGAACAGAATCCGGACTTCCAGAACCTGCCGCCCGACCGCCAGCAGCGCCTGCGCGAACGTCTGCAGAACTTCATCAGTTTGCCGCCGGAGCAAAAAGGCCGCATTCTCCAGCGCATGGAGACCTATGAGCATCTTTCTCCCGAACAGCAACAGCGCGTGCACGATTTGTTCCGGCAATACCGCGGCCTGCCGCAGGATCGTCGTCAGGAACTCAAGCATGCGTTCCAGCAGTTGGAGGGCATGAGCCCGGAGGAACGGCAGAAGGCGCTGAATTCCCCCGAGTATCGCAACAACTTCAACGATCAGGAGCGCGGCCTGCTGCGCGGCATGAGCACCATCGGCATCACGCCCGGCCAAGCCGGCCCGCCGCCGCCTCCTCCGCGCTAATCGGTAGTCACGATCTCAGTCCCACAAGCTGACCCGACAGCATGGATGTGCAGTGCCAATTCGACCCGAGCAGCACAGGCGTCGACCTGCATCCTTGGGCGGACAACGTGAAGCTGACGGTGTGGGTAATCGGCTGATCTTCGAACCAAGTCAGAAACTGCAGTTGCCGTTGCCGCACCGGATTTTCATCCATTCATAGTCGATGTGCGTGCGGTGCAGCGCGGTGCGCACCTTACCTAGGTCCTGCTGCAGGCGCGCGATCCTCAGCCCATTGGTTTGCAGGGTTCGCCGGTTCCAAAGGGCATTGCGTTGCCGTACGATCTGGCTTTCGCGATACTGCTTCGAGTCGGTGGGTATGCGCTCCACCGCTTCCGGAACGTAGCTCTGGTATTGCAGCCGGTTTGTAATTTCCCTGTTTTCGCTGATCGCCGCTTCCAGCAGCGCGTCATGTTTCTCGTACCAGCTTCGAATCTCGCCCTCGGTCTCCTTCGCCGTATGTGACTGCCGATAAACCTCAATCGCTTTGATGATTTCGTCAGCGTTGTCCTGGCCTTCAAACACCACGTCGGGAATCGCCGCCCTCGTGACCGCGAGATTATCGTTGGTTACCAGGACTCTCGATTTCGCGGCGCCGTTCTGCTTATTGTCGCGGGCGACGTCGGCCAGCGACCTCGAGGATGCGCTGTCATCCGGCGTGGCAGGAGGCGCTTGCGCGTTAAGCCACCCGGCGAATAGAAGAATGACGGAGAGGAGATACTTCATCGTACGAATCATACCGCCGCATTGGCTGCATGCCCTGATTACGTAGGTACCTAGAAGGATGCGCAGCCCGACTAGTTCAACCTCGCCAGTGACCGTCGTATCGAAAGCGCCGTGTGGCGGATCTCGTCGGCGTCGGACGCCTCCGGCGACATCTTCAGATATTCTTCCAAATCCTCGATCGCGCCCCTCATCTGTCCGACGCTGTAACGCAGCAGCGCGCGCTGCTTCACGTCTTCCGGCGAACGCGGATAAACCGCGCAGATCAGGTCCACCACTGCCAGCGCCTTGCGGAAATTTCGCGCCCCCATGTACACGTTTTTCAGGTTGTTCAGGATGCGCGTCAGCATCTGCCGGCGGCTCACCGACAGCAGGAACTCCGGCTGCAGCGGCAGTTGTCCGGAATAGATTTCGTCAAGCCGATTTTGGCACTCGCGCGCGCTCACCACCGCGCCGTTGTTGAAGGCGTCAATCAGCGTCTCGCGGCCTTCCACATCGTAGTGCTTCAGCAGGAAATGTCCCGGCATGCCGACCCCGAACAGCGGGAACCCGATCCGCCGCGCCACCTCCATGTACACCAGCGCCAGCGTGATGGGAATACCCAGCTTGCGCTCCAGCACGTCGTTGAGAAACGAATTGCGCGCATCGTAGTAATCCTCGCGGTTGCCGCGGAAACCCTCTTCGCGAAACAGGACCTGGTTGAGCGCGGCGATGGTCTCGCCCGGATCGGCAATCCTGGGCAGCCGCGCCTTCACCCGGTGCGCCAGTGCCTCCAGCCGCCGAAGATACTGCTCGAGGTTGAGGTCCGGATATTCGGTGCGCGCGATGGTCAGCGCCGCCCGATCCAGCGGAATGCGCTCATCCTCGACGTGCTGCCCGACCAGCGAGGCAAACGCTTCGGCGACGGCTCCCGATTTGTCGTCGGCGGACATGAACTCATGGTAGCAAGAAAAACGGAGGGCGTGGGCGGCGGGAACCGTCGTCTCAGATCGCGGTCGTCACTTCAGCCCCTGCACCAGGTACAGGTCCGTAAGCTGCCGGCGATATCCGTAGACATACGTGTTGGCGTCGGGCGTGACCAGGATGGGACCGATGAACTCCACTCCGGCGGGATCCGCGGGGCGGAGTTTTTTCCATAGGCTGCGTTGGCCGGTGGCGACCTCCAGCCGGTAAACCGCCGCCGGCATTTCTGACGTGCCGTAGACGTATAGGAATCGGCCATCCGTACTCCAACTGATGGGCAGCTCTCCGGGAAGGAACCCGGCAATTGGCTGCGGCTCTCCGCCGCTGAGCGGGTACAGATATCCCTTCTGGTCGGGCCCAACCGCGGCTACGAACTTGTCGTCCGGGGAGATCGTATAGGCCAGCGCGTTGGCCCCTTCCGGGGAAATGGGAGTCAGGCCGGCGGTGTTGCTGGTGTGCAGGTAAAGACGCGCGCCGTGACCCGGCTCGTTGCCGGAGAACACAAAGCGCTCGCCATCGTGCAACCAGCGTCCATCCACATGGTTCACGTTGCTCGCCGAAAACGGCTTGGGCTCGCCTGCCTTGGTAGGAAGCAGTACCAGTTGGGTTGGGGCGGTAACCGAGGTTGACAGCGCCCACTGCTTGTCCGGCGACAGGGCAAAGGCGCGGCCCTCGCCCAGCAGAACCGCAGGCGCGCCGTCCGTCGTCCGCACGTACGCGCTGTAGCTGAGACCACCGCCCGCGCCCTCTTCGCGGAACAGCAGCGTCTTGCCGTCCGGCGACAGGTCCGCCGGGTACGACCAGTCAAACCAGGAAAGATCGCGCTCCGAACTCTCTCCCGCACGCAACCCGATCAGGCCGCGCCGCGAATTGTCGCGCGCCAGCAGCACCCGCCCGTCCCGGTAAACATCGTGCAACAGTAGGTCGCCAGGCGCTTGCGCCAGCAGCCGCGGTTTCCCTCCTGACGCATTCACGGCGTACAGCACCTTGTCCAGCCCGGAACCGGCCGCGGTGAACCAGACCTCTCGCCCGTCAGGTCCCCAAGCCAGCCCCTGCGCGGTGTAGAAGTCCTGCGTCAGGATCTTCTTCACGCCGTTGGCATCCACCAGGGCAATTGAGCCGCCGTCATCTCCTTCTAAAGGATGGTCGACAAACGCCACCCGATCGCCACTCGGCGAAATTCGCGGATGGCTGATCCACCCGCCGGTTTCGTAGAGTACCTTCCCCACCGGGTATTCCAGCCGATTGCGGCCCCCGACATCGTGCACGACGGCCAGGCTTTTTCCGTCGGGAGCCCAGTCGGCCCATTGCACGCCGTTCAGAATCTCTCTCGGACCTCCCCCGGACAGGGGAACGCGGGCCAGGATTCCCACGTGGATGTACGACCGCATCTGACGGCTGTTGAGCAGCACCGCCATGTCGCCGGTGGACGACATGGATTGGATCTCGCCGCCGGGCAATTCCAGGTCACGCGATTGCGGGCTCTCCGGGCGAGTCGAAAACAGACTGGTTGGATTGCCCTCCCAGGCGGCGCTGTAAACTACCGTCTGCCCGTCGGGAGCGAACCGGGCCATGCGAATCGTGCCCCGGCGGAACGTCAACTGGTGATACAGCGGCGGCGCCACGGATGCCTGCCGCCGCCCGATCCATGCTCCCGCGAGCGCGCCGCCGGCTAACGCCAAGACCACCACCGCTCCCACCGCCAATCGCTTCGGCGTGCGCTGCTGACGCGGCTGTCCTGCGGGCGCAGGTTCCACCTGCCCCGGAACCACGATTCGAGCCATCCGGGTCGAGTCCAGGTCGCGCTTCAGGCGCTTCAAGTCTGAGCGCAATTCCGCCGCCGACTGGCATCGCAGCTCGCGGTCCTTCTCCACCGCCTTGTTCACCACTTCTTCCAGCTTGGGTGGAAGCTCGGGATTCAACAGCGTTGGCGCGGCCGGCGTTCGATTCAGAATGGCGTCAATCACCACTCCGGAAGTCGCGCCCGAAAACGCCACCTGCCCGGTTGCCATCTCGTACAGCACCAGGCCGAAGGAGAACAGGTCGCTGCGCCCGTCCAACTCTTCGCCGCGGACCTGCTCCGGTGACATGTACGCTACCGTGCCCACCGTGCTGCCGGGACTGGTCAGGTGAGCTTCCGTCGCGGCTGAGCCATCCGCCTGGCCTTGTGTCACCAGTTTCGCCAACCCGAAATCCAGAATCTTCACTTGCCCGCGGCTGGTGACGAAGATGTTGGCCGGCTTGATGTCCCGGTGCACAACCCCGGCGGAGTGGGCCGCCTCCAGCCCGTCCGCGATCTGGATACCCAGATCGAGGAGTTCCCCGACCTTCAGGCGACGGTTTTCGATGTGGTGCTTGAGGGTTTGCCCCGGGAGCAACTCCATGGCGATGAAATGCAGGCCGGCGTCCTCGCCAATCTCGTAGATGGTGCAGATGTGGGGATGATTGAGCGCGGAAGCCGAGCGCGCTTCGCGCTGAAAACGCTCGATGGCCAGCGGATCGCGGGCGAATGCCGAGGGCAGAAACTTGAGCGCGACCTGGCGGCGCAGCCGGGTGTCTTCTGCCTTGTAGACCACCCCCATGCCGCCGCCGCCCAGCTTCTCCAGCACGCGGTAATGGCCTATGGTTGTTCCAACCTCAATCGCGTCCACGTGCGCGAATCTTATTGGCTGAGATGGGTAACCGTCAAATCACGCGCCATCTTTTGCATCCCATGGCCCCCTGGCCAGCATTTGTAGTTATGGTTTTTCGCTCGTCCGGATACAATGCGGCCAACGTGGGGTTTTCACGATGCCTGCCGCAAAGCGCTCCATAGAATCCAGCCCGCTCTATAACAAAGACCTCGCGCCCACCGATCCGACGCGCCGCACCTGGGGCACGTATAACTTTGCCGCCTTGTGGATCTCGATGGCGCACTGCATTCCCACCTACATGCTGGCGTCGGGGCTGATCGGCGCGGGCATGAACTGGAAACAGGCGCTGCTCACCATTCTGCTCGGCAACACCATCGTGCTGGTCCCCATCCTGCTCAACTCGCACCCCGGCACCAAGTACGGCATCCCGTTTCCGGTGTTCGCCCGCGCCGCCTACGGCACCCGCGGGTCGAATCTTCCGGCGCTGATGCGCGCCCTGGTGGCCTGCGGCTGGTTCGGCATCCAGGCCTGGATCGGCGGGCAGGCGTTGAACGTGTTTTTCCGCGCGCTGTGGCCGGGCTGGACGCACGCCATCGCCGGAAACTTCGGCGGCCATACCCCGACCGAATGGATTTCATTCCTGCTGTTCTGGATCCTGAACATTCTGGTGGTTTACCGGGGCATGGACCTGCTGCGCAAGGTGGAGAACTGGGCGGCGCCCTTCGTGCTGATCATGACCGCGGTGCTGGTCTGGTGGGCGCTGACAAATGCGCACGGGCTCGGTCCCATCCTGGCGCACCAGGGAAAATTCGCCGGCTGGCACGAATTCTGGCCGATCTTCGTGCCCTCGTTGACCGCCATGATCGGCTTCTGGGCCACTCTCTCGCTCAACATGCCGGATTTCACCCGCTTCGGCCGCAGCCAGAAGGAGCAGGCGGTAGGACAGGTGATCGCGCTGCCGACCACCATGACGGTGTTTGCCGCCATGGGCGTCGTGATTACCAGCGCCACCGCGATCATCTACGGCTCAGCAATCTGGGACCCGGTCGAGTTGGTGGGAAAATTCACCCGGCCATGGATCGTGGCCATTTCTATGTTCACCGTCGTGGTGGCGACGCTGTCGGTGAACATTGCCGCCAACGTCGTCTCGCCCGCCAACGATTTTGCCAACGTCTTTCCGCGTTTTATCAACTTCCGCCGCGGCGGCGTTCTCACCGGGCTGATCGGCATCGTGATGCAGCCCTGGAAGCTGCTGGCCGACCCTTCGGGCTATATCTTCAAATGGCTGCTCGGTTATTCCGGCGGACTGGGATCTATTGCGGGCGTGCTCATCGCCGATTACTGGCTTGTGCGCCGCAGGCGCCTTGAAGTTGACGATCTCTACCTGCAAGATGGCATCTACGGCGAATGGAACGTGCGCGGAATCGTAGCCACGCTGCTGGGCTGCGCCGCTGCCTGGATCGGCTTGGTAGTGCCGTCGTTGCGCCTGCTCTACGACTACTCGTGGTTTGTCGGCTTCGGTGTGTCCTTCCTGGCCTACTGGCTGCCGGAATTGGCGGGCAAGACCTACAGCGCGGAAGCGGAACCTTCCGAAGGCGCGGCGGATTGAGCACGGTTGATCGCTAGCTGGAAGACGTGTAGATCGCGGACTCGTTGCCGTCGATTGACCGACTGATAACCGACGACCGATAACCGAGAACCACTCAGCCATGTCAAGCAGCGCCGTTACTTCAACCCCAATATCCGCCGAACCCCCGCCGCTTCCCCGCTTCGCAATCGGCGTTGTGATCGGCCTCTGTGCGGCCAAGCTTCTGCTGCATGTTTTCACCAGCGTCCGGCATTACGGTTACTTCCGCGACGAACTCTATTACCTCGACATGGCGCGCCACCTCGATTGGGGCTACGTGGATTGCGCCCCCCTGATCGCCGTGTACGCCAAGGTTGCGCTGCTGATGGGAGGATCGCTGGCGGCGCTGCGCATCCTGCCGGCGCTGGCGGGCACGGCCCTGGTGGCGCTCTCCATCCTGGTCGCGCGCGAATTCGGAGGCGGACGCTACGCCCAGTTCCTCACCGGCTTGGCGGTCCTAATGTGCCCCGGCCTGCTGGTGATGGACAGCCTGCTCACCATGAATGCTTTCGAGCCGCTGTTCTGGATGGGCTGCGTCTTCGTCATCGCGCGCATTCTCCGCACCGGCGATTCGCGCCTGTGGCTGTGGTTCGGCGTCCTGGCCGGCTTGGGACTGGAGAATAAACACTCCACGCTGTTCTTCGGATTCGCCGTCACCCTGGCACTGTTGCTGACGCCGTTGCGGCGTGAGTTTCTTAAGCCCTGGATATGGATTGCCGGCGCCATCGCCATTGCCCTATTCCTGCCCAACCTGATCTGGCAAATCCGGCACCATTTCCCCACGCTGGAAGACTTGGAAAACGTTCGCCGGTCAGGCAAGAACGTTGTCCTCGGACCGGTGGCGTTCACCGTGCAGCAGATCATCGCCACGCACCCAATCCTGTTCCCCGTTTGGCTTGCCGGGCTGGTCTGGCTGCTGCGCGACCAAGGCCGGCGCGTGTTTGGGCTGGCCTTCGTGGTTTTCTTTGTCACTATGGAACTGGCGCACGCCAAGGACTACTACCTTTTCCCGATGTATCCCATGCTCTTCGCCGCCGGCGCGGTGGCGATTGAGCGCTGGTTGTCCGCGCGCGCTGCATGGACCAGGGCCGCGGTGGTCGCGATCATTCTCATCCTTACCTTGCCCACGCTCCCGCTCGCCACATGGATGCTGTCGCCGGAGCATTACATCGCCTACACCCAGGCACTCGGCTTCACTCCGCCCAAGCAGGAGGTGCACCACGCGGGACCGTTGCCGCAGCCGATCGGTGACCAGTTTGGCTGGCCGGAACTGGCGCGCCAAGTCGCCGGCATTTACAACTCGCTGCCGCCGGAAGAGCGCGCAAAAACCGGCATCTACGCAGGGAACTACGGCGAAGCGGGAGCCATTGACCTGTTCGGTCCCCAGTACGGTCTCCCGGGCGCCATCTCGCGTCACCAGAACCACTGGTTCTGGGGTCCGCCCAAGCAGCACTATGACAACTTCATCGTGATCCAGTGGAAGCGCGAAGACGTGCAGGACAGCTGCACATCATTCCAGGAATACGAGCATTACCAGCGCTTCGGCATGGCGGAGGAAAACACTCCCATCTATCTTTGCCGCGGCGCCAAGTCTGACCCGCAGAAGACCTGGTGGCGATGGAAGCACTGGAACTAATTCTGGTTTCAGAAATCGGTTTTTGGGTAGGGCACGGCTTCAGCCGTGCCGCTCGAGACCGCAGAAATAGTGGGCTTTAGCCCCTGAGGGAGATTTTTCCTGGGGCGAGTATGGCTCACGAGATGGCCTTGAACACATCCTCATCGCTCAGATAGCCAAGCGCTTCGGCGAACGGCATGACTTGGCGGCGCAACTGCTCCACGCGAAGGATCGACAGTTGCCGCTTGAGGGCGTCTCGCAGAACGTCGCTTCGGGTGCGCCCCGATTCCCTGCAAACCGTGTCGAGAAGCTTCTCCAGTTCTGGCTCCAGCCGAATCGTGACAGCCGAGGTCTTCATGTCACACGTGTATTACACGGAATAGCGGACGCGCAAGCCTATCCCCGGAAGATGTTTTTCGCAATGAAGAACACGTTCGCCGGGCGCTCCGCCAGCCGCCGCATCAGGTAGGGATACCACTCGGTGCCAAACGGAATATAGACGCGCATGCGCCAGCCTTCGCGCACGATGCGCTCCTGCAGGTCGCGGCGGATGCCGTGGAGCATCTGGAACTCGAAGGAATCGCGCGCGATGTTTTCTTTCTCCGCGAACAGCATCGTCTGCTGGATGATGCGCTCGTCGTGAGTGGCAATGCCGTGGTAGACACCGCTCTTCAACAGCATCTTCGTGAGTTTCAGGTAATTGGCGTCCACCTCGGATTTTTCCTGGTAGGCGATCTCTGGCGGTTCCTTGTACGCGCCCTTGCACAGCCGGATGCGAATCTTGCTGGCGATCAATTTTTCCGCGTCCGCCGCGCTGCGTTTCATGTAGGACTGCAGCACCGCGCCGGTGTGGCCGGGATAATGGCCGTGCAGTTCGTGCACCAAGTCCAGCGTGCGCTGCGTGTAGGGCGAGCCTTCCATGTCCACGCGGACGAAATTGTCGAGCTTTGTGGCATGTTCCACCAGCCCGGAAACCAGTTTTTCGCAGAGCTTGGCGTCCACGTCGAGGCCCATGTGCGTGAGCTTCAGGCTAACGTTCGCCGTCAGGCCGCGCTGGGTGATGAGGTCGAGCAGCCGGTGATAGAGCTGCGCGCTCGCCTCGGCCTCGGCGGCGTTGCTGACGTTCTCGCCGAGATTGTCCACGCTCACCGTCATGCCTTTGGCATTGACCGCCTCGGCGGTGGCGAGCAGATCTTCCACCGTGGTCCCGGCGACGAACCGCCGCGACATCTTCTGTCCGATGGATGAACGTTCAGCGAAGGCGCGCAGGGCGCCGCTGGTGGATAGGCCTATGAACAGTTCCCGTAGCATCCGGCTCCGCAGGCAAACCGATGTTTGTATCACATTGCGGGGGATTGGTCAGTAGGATGTGCATCACGACGGGCTGTGCGGAGTACCGAGTACCGAGCGTTGTGATTCTGCTGCACGCTTTACGTTTCTTTTGAAATCCTTCCCTCAGGGGCTAAAGCCAGCGTCTTGCGGGCTCGGGCGGCACGGCTGAAGCCGTGCCCTTCCCAAGGCGGTTTGTTGAAACCAGTGGTACCTGCTGCGTAGTAGGCGTACTCAGTACTCGGTACTCAGTACTCAGTACTCGGTACTCAGTACTCAGTACTCGGTACTCACTCTCCCCGCGCTTCGAGAAATTTCTCCACTTCCAGCGCCGCCATGCAACCGGTCCCGGCGGCGGTGATCGCCTGCCGGTAGCGCCGGTCCTGGACATCGCCGCAAACAAAGACGCCGGGAACGCGGGTCAAAACGTAATCGCGCGTAATCAGGTATCCGTCCTGGTCCGCGTCGAGCTGGTCGCCGAACATCTTGGCATTCGGAATGTGCCCGATGCCGAGAAACATCGCGCTGGTCGGAAAATCCCACGACTCGCCGCTCTTGACGTTGCGCAGGCGCAGCCCCGTCACCTCTTTTCTCGCAACGTCATAGACGTCGTCCACCACGGTGTTGAGCAGGAACTGGATCTGCGGATGGGCGCGGGCGCGGTCGAGCATGATCTTGCTGGCGCGGAACTGCTCGCGGCGGTGGATGACCGTGACCTTGGTGGCGAAGCGGGTGAGAAACAGCGCCTCTTCCATCGCCGAATCGCCGCCCCCGATAACCACGATTTCCTTGCCGCTGAAGAAAAATCCGTCGCAGGTGGCGCAGGAGCTGACCCCGTGTCCGATCAGCGCCATCTCGCCCGGCAGGCCCAGCCAGCGCGCGGAAGCTCCGCTGGCGATGATCAAGGTCTCGGTGCGCACCACGTCCTTGCCGATCTTCAGCGAAAACGGATCGTTCTTAAGGTCGGCGCTGATCAGGTCGCCGGTCAGGTACTCGGCGCCGAAGCGCGCCGCCTGGCGGCGCATGTTCTCGATCAGTTCCGGACCCTGAATGCCTTCGGGAAATCCGGGAAAATTTTCCACCAGCGTGGTCAGCGACAACTGCCCGCCCGGCTCGTGGCCCTCGATCAGCAGCGGCTTGAGGTTGGCGCGCGCCGCATAAATCGCGGCCGTGAGGCCCGCGCATCCGGACCCGATAATGATCGTCTTCCTGACGTTGTCCATGTTTGTTGGATTACGCTTTCATGGTTTGGATTCGGGAGCACGCCGCCGCCCCATCGGCTTCACGCCGGCGGGACGATGCCCACCGCCCGGACCCCGGCCCAATTCCGACGGCACGATCTGTTTCGCGTCCAGGCGCGCCCGGTAGGCCGCCATGATCTGCGAAGCGGTGCGAAACAGCGGCTCGTACGCCGTCTGGTCTACGTTGCCGCAGCGCGCCAGCACCAGCGACGGCTTGCCAAAGCGCTCAATCCGGATGTGACTCACGGGCGTGTCCGCGGCCAGCACTACCGCCGGGCTGGTGCCGCTGGCGACCTGGTCTTCGAGCGCAACCTGCATCACGTCTTTCGCCTCGCGTGAATAGAACACCGCGGTTTCGAGCGTGTTCTTCGGGTCGTCGCTGTAGGTGAATTGCACTGCCAGCAGCGGCATGGCTTTGGCAAATTCGCGGCGGATGCGCACCCACTCGGAGCCCGAACTATCTTCCGCGGTGGTGTGGCCGCGCGTGATCTCGTAGTCGCGCCCAAAACTGGGACGCTGCGGTACGCGCCCCAGCGCCGCCGTAATTTCTTTTTGCTCGGCCTCGTTCGGCGCGCAGACATTCAGGATGTTGACCCTCATCGGCGGCGCCGGCGGCTGCGCTTTCTTGGGTTGCTCTTGGGCGAAGCCGATCATTCCCCACCCCAGCAGCATCGCGCTTGCAAGTTTCAGCACGGGGGCATTTTAAACCAAGGCTGCAGGCGTCAGGCTTCAGGGTGCATGAGCCCGCCATAAAGCTCACATTAGATCCGGCGTCATCCTGAGTTCGTCTGCGCGCCTGAAGCCCGCAGCCTGAAGCCTATAATTCTCCGCATGGCCAATCTTTGTCTCATCTATGGAATGCGCCTGCTGCCCTCGGAGGACATTGAGGAAATTGACGATGCCCCCATCAAAATGAAGCACGGGCGCACGGCGCGCGTCACCATGCACATTCTTGAGGGCAGCAAGGAAGACATCGAAAAGCAGCTCCGCACCAGCGTCGAAGCATTTTTCGATCTGTATCCGGAAATCTGAGGCGGCTAGGCGCTCTGCTTGCGCGCCAGCCCGCCGATGGTGTCCAGCAGGTCCTTCACTTCGATCGGCTTGGACAGCAGCGTGATGCGCTTTCGCTCCGTCTCCTCGCCCAGCTCGCGGTCGGCATAACCGGTGAGCAGGACGGCCGGAATGCCGGGGTAGCGCGCGCGCGCGAAATCCAGCACCTCCAGACCGCTGCGGCGTCCTTCCAGCGCCAGGTCGCAGACCAGCATGTCAAAGCGTTCTTCCGCAAGCACGACTTTGGCCTCGCGGGCGGTGGCGACACCGATGACTCTGTACCCGCTATGGCGGAGGATCATCGAATAGGTCAGCAGGACGGAAGGTTCGTCGTCCACTACGAGGATGGCAGGCCGCTCGCTCATCGGCAGAAGAATACACCCGGGAATTGTCACCATTGGTGACTCAACTCCGCGTTCCGCTTTCTTGCCTGTGCATATCGGAATTTTTCTGTGCAAAAACGAACCCGCGGCGGCGCCGATTCGTATCATTAGTAGAAAAAGAGTTGCCCTTGGCGCCGCCGGATTCAGCCGGCCGGGCCAGCTATAATTCGTTGGTTCAGCCTTTGAGTATTGACCTTCATGTTTGACGTCGCCCATCGTTATTTGCGCCGCCAGTTTTACCTCTACTGGCCGCGCATGAGCCGCCTGGCCCGGGTCGCGGCGTATTTCGCCGGGCTCGATCTGCTGCTGCTCCTGATCTGGTCCGTGTCGCTGCTGGCCAAGCCGGGAGGCAGTGCCGGCCTGATCGGCTGGATCCGGTTCCTGGCTTACGTGACGATCTGCCTGGGCGCCGTGCTCGGGCTGCGCTGGCTTCGGCGCAAGCTGATGTGGCGGCTGCGCAACCGGCTGATCGTCACCTACGTTTTCATCGGCGTGATCCCGGTCATCCTGCTGCTCACCATCGGCCTGATTACCGCGTACCTGTTTGCCTGGCAGTTCGCCACCTACGTCGCCAGCTCCGACTTGCAAAACGAAGTGACGACACTGGGCGCGCTGAATCACCGTATGGCGCTGCAGACGGCCGAGCGTCTCTCCAAGGGTGCGACCCCGGATGAGGCGCTGCTGCAAGAGGCCAGCGGACTCGAACCCAGCTACCCCGATCGCGAGATCACTGCCTGGTTCCGCGGCAAGGCTTTCACCTTGCGTTCCGGCGCGACGCCGGTGGCGCTGCCCCCCGAAAGCGCGAAGGACGCCAGGAGCCTCGCCCTGGACGGCGGTCGAATCCTGTTGCGCGTGGCCGACACCATTCCCGCGGCCAAGGGCGGCCTGGTGCTCATCTCCAGCGTCCCGGTTGACGAACAACTGCTGGGGAAAGTCGGCGCGCAGCTTGGCGAGGTTTCCCTCGCCATCTTCTCCCCCTCCCAGCCGGCGCAACCTAACGACAAGACCGGTTCCGATCAGGCGCAGGCTGCCCGCCGCCAGAAACAGGGCGGCACCCAACTGACGATTGGCGAGGAGCGCCTGGATCTGAGCCCTGAATCGGTGGCCGGCACGCCCGCGGCAGTGAAAGCCGGCAAGCTGCCGCCGCCCGCCAACCGCTTCGATCGCGAAATCACCGGCGGAAGCCTGCTGCAAGTGCTCGACTGGAAATCCGGCAAGAACCGCACCGCCCTGCTGGCGGTGGTGACCCGGCCGTCGCTGCTCTACGGCCGGCTGTTTCGCACCGTCGGCCAGTCGGCAACGTTTATTCTCGGCGTGCTGGTGGTGATCGTGGTGCTGTTCGGCGTCATCGAACTGCTGGCGCTGATCATCGGCGTGCGTCTCACCCGCACCATCACGCGCTCGGTGGCGGCGCTCTACCGCGCGACGCAGCACGTCAATCGCGGCGAATTCAGCCATCGCATCGAGATCCGCAGCGAAGATCAACTCGCCGCCCTGGAGACCTCGTTCAATTCCATGACGGCATCGCTGGAACGCCTGATGCTGGAACAAAAGGAAAAGCAGCGGCTGGAGAACGAGCTGGTCATCGCGCAGGAAGTGCAGGCGCAGTTGTTCCCGCGACAGTCCGCCGAGGTTCCGGCGCTGGAACTGCACGGCATTTGCCGTCCGGCCCGCACCGTCAGCGGCGATTACTATGATTTTCTGCCGCTGGAGGCCGGCAAGGTGGCGCTGGCGGTGGGCGACGTCAGCGGCAAGGGTATTTCGGCGGCGCTGTTGATGGCCACCATCCACTCCGCGGTTCGCGCCTACACGCTGGAAGCGGCGGTCGTGCCCGCCATGTCGGCGGCGGTGGCCGGCAGCAACCCCGGATACCACGGAACCGCGCTCGCTTACGCCAACGGCGACCTCTCCCCTGCCGCCGTCATGACGCTGCTCAACCGCCAGCTTTTTTACAGCACGCCCACCGAGAAGTACGCGACGTTGTTTTTCAGCACCTACGACGGCCGCAGCCGCTCGCTCAGCTACTGCAACGCCGGACACCTGGCTCCGCTGGTGCTGCACGTGGACGGCATGACTCGCCTGGATGTCGGCGGGACGGTGGTCGGTCTGTTTGACTCCGTCCCCTACGACGAGACCAAGGTCGCGCTCGCGCCCGGCGACATTTTCATCGCCTATAGCGACGGCATCACGGAGCCGGAAAATGATTTTGGGGAATTCGGCGAGCAGCGCCTGGTGGACCTGGTTCGCGAAAACCGGCACCTGCCGCTGGCGCGCATTTCCGACCTGGTTATTTCCGCGGTGCTCGATTGGATCGGCGGCGCCGAGCAGCCCGACGACATCACCCTGGTGCTGGCCAGGCCGAGATAGTTTTGGGTTCTAGGTTTTGGGTTCTAGGTTTTAGCAGGCGATGGTGCCCCACATCTGCCTGCCTTTGGCAGATGTGGGTCGTTTCCTGACGCCCGAAGACTAAAGCCTGAAGACTGAAGACTATTCACGCGTTGGTGCGCCTATTCCGCGTGGCGCGCTTATGGATGACCTTGGGCAATTCCATCAGTTCGCTGCCCAGCATTTGCACCACGTCAAAGCAGAGGTCGCCACGCTGGCGCAGGAACTCCACAACATCAGCCGCCGGGATAAACGCCACCTGCGAGTCGGCGATCAGCTCCGCGGTGAATATGTAGGTGCGGTTCAGGATCGTGCCCACCATTCCGAGGACGTAACCTGCTCCAACGTTGCGGAACGTCACGCTGCGGCCGTTGTCGGCGCGCAGCGACAGGTTCGCCCGGCCCTGCACCAGCAGGTACACGCCGCGCGAGGGCTCGCCCTGGCGGAAGAGAACCGTGCCTCGCGGATGAAACGTGGTGGGAGCCAGAGTTTCAAATCCGGCGCGCAGATCGGGATGGCCGGTGAATGCCTCACTGGATTTTTGACGTAGGTTGGGCTGGCTCTTGCTCGCCATGAACACCTCCGGCGGAAGCCTTGCTTGTACCTCCGGAGGCGACCCGCATGCGGTGACCTTCATCACAGGTGCGGGTGAGGTGGAAAAGGCGCAAGGCTCAAGGCGCAAGGCAGAAACTATGGAGGTGAAGACACGAGTTTGGCGGAATTGTCATTCCGAGCGCAGCGAGGAATCTGCTTTTTTCGCAACTCGCAACTTGCCTGAAACTGAAACTCTCTCTTAGATCGTCGTACTCGTTCCCTTCGCTCTCGCTAACGCCCGTTGCAGAGTCTGGTCGAGCGCTGACTTCGCGTTCTGGTACTCCGCATCGGAGATGCTGCCCTGCTGGCGCTCGACTTCGAGCTGGAACATCTCTTCCTTCAAGCCCTCCAGCAGCATGGCGGAGCGCGGCACGGGCTGCGCGGCCACTTGCGGCACAGCGGTTTGCGGCGCTACGACTTTCGGCGCTGCGACTTTCGGCGCTGCGGCCGCCGCCGGTTGCGGTGAAGGTGCAGGCTGGTTGCGCGTCGCCACCCATCCTCCGCCTGCCGCCAGCAATGCCAGGCAGCCCGCTAAGATCGCCCAACGATATTTGTGGATGGGATCCGGCGTGCCCTCGGGCGTGCCCAGTCCGCCGCCGGGGCGTCCCGCCGCCGCGCCGCCGCCCATCGCGCCACCGGCATCGGCCTCCGGCTGGCCGCCTTGGGCCTGCTGCTGGTCGGCAAGCATGCCCGTTCCCGTCACGCGAAACGTGAGGTCCTTCTCGGGCGTGACCTGCGTCGCCACCTGCAAGTTCGACTGGCCATTCTCATCGTTCACCGTCGAGTACACCCCTTGGGCTTTCGCGCCGAATTCCATGCTCTTCGGCAGCATCACCGCGAAGTGCTCCAGCTTGCCCGCGACCTTCGGCCTCAGGGTTGCCTCGCCCGCGTACGGCAGGTGATACGCCACCTGGAACCGCGTCTCGCCCGGGCGGATCGGAAACACGAAATAAAATTTTCCCTTCACCTTGTCGTCGGGAACCGGCGCCGAGTTCACCGGCATGCCGCCCGGCCCCTGCGCCACCCCCTCGTCAACCTGCGCGCCTTGCGGCAGCATGATCTCGTAGGTGCGGTCGGACATCAGCGCGCGCGGCGGCGACGAGTCGTTCTTCACCGAGATCAGCTCGATCACCTGCAGCGAGTTCTGGTCGGCCTGCACGCGCATCACGCGCACGTTCTCACCCACCCCCTCCAGCTTCTTCGCCGAGTCGTACACCTTCACTTCGGTGGTGGTGGCGCCGGGGCGGATCGGCCCGCCCGCAGGAAAATAATTCACGCCCTGGTGATTCACCCGCACCAGGTGCGGTCCGCCGGAATCGGTGATGTTGAAACTGAACTTGCCTTGTGCGTCGGTCTTGGCGCGCCCCGCTTCCTGCATGCCCTGCGCCAGCATGAGCAGGACGACATCATCGCCCGCCGCCGGCTTGCCGGTGGTCCCATTGGTCACGGTCCCGCTCAAGGTTTCGGCGCGGGCAAGCCCGGCGCAGGTCAAGACCGAAGCGAGCAGGATCGCCATCGCGGCCAGCTTGCGAAAATTGCGCGGTGCGCCGCAGCGCATCATCTTGCGCGCGAAGCAGGAATCATCGTGCATCGCAAAACGGTTCTTCTTGCGCGCGAAGCAGGAATCGGAACGCATTTCAAAACCGTACTTCAAGTCATTCTCCTTACATTGTCGCTGGAATGACGGCTGGTGCCCCCACCCTTATCTCTCCCGCGATACCAGCCCGCGAAGCGGGCGGAATTCGTTAGCCCACCGCGGAAGCGGTGGGATCAGCGGAAGAAAACACGCGAGCGCCGGCGGCGCGGCACTTACCCCATCGCCGGATTCGCGATTCTTCCCTCTTCCAGCGCCTCAATCTCTCCCAGCAGCGCCGCCGCTTCATCTTCCAGCGCGGCGCGCATGGTCTGGTAATCGGCCTCGGGATACTTCCCCGCTTTGTATTCGAAATTCAGGTCGCGCAGGTTCTCGTAGACGGTTTCCTTGCGTTCGCGCAGAAACGTCAGCCGGGTCTTTTCCTCGCCGGGATCCACCTGCGTCGGCAGCGAGAAGATGTAGAAACACAGCGCGAGGGTCATCAGCACGCAGGCGGCAATCATCATAGTTCCGTCTCCTGGTGCACCCGCCGGCGCAGCTCATCCAGCTCGTGCGCATCCACGGTGGCGCCACCCGCGGGAACCACGGCCACGGCCCGCCGTGTATTCCAGGCCTTCACGATCACCACCACCAGCAGCAGGCCGCCGGTCAACGCCACAAACGGCATGATCCACGCCACGCGGTTGAACCCGGTGGTGGTCGGCGCCGCCATCACCGTCGGACCGTACTTCTGCACGAAGGCCTGCAACACCAGATCGTCGCTGTCGCCGCGCTGCAACCCGGCCATCAATTCGTTGCGCATGCCGTCGGAATAGGTGCAGCCGACGTGATTACATTCCAGCAGCACCTGGTTGCAGCCGCAGCGGCACATCAGCTTGTGCCCCAGCTTATCGAATCGCCCGCTGAGATCGTCCCCCGCGCCCATGAAGAGCACCACGACGAAGCACAGAATCGCCAGTGCCGCAAACTTCCGAATCCTACGCTCGGTACTCGGTACTCGGTACTCGGTACTGGCTTTCATCGTCCCGCCCCCACCGGCTCGGCAGCCGCCACCACACGCGCGGGTGCGGTCACGCGCGCCGGCGCCGCGTTGGGCACCAGCGCCACGCCCGTCCCGGCAATCACGATCAGCACCCCAATCCAGATCCACAGCACCAGCGGGTTCAGGTGCGCGCGGATAATCGGCCTGCCCGTGTCGTCATTGAGGCCGCTGTACACCAGGTAGAGGTCTTCCCGAATCGTCGAGCGGTTGGCGACGATGGTCGCCGTCTGCTGGCTCGCCTTGTAGAACCGGCGCTCCGGATACATGGTGGCCACCGGCTTGCCGTCTTTGCTGACGTCGATGATGGCCCACTGGCTGCGGTAATTCGGGTTGTCGTCGTCGGTGTAGGACCGGCACACCAGCGTATAAGGCCCCACCGACATCGACTGGCCGTTGCCCAATTCGTGCTCGACGTCCTTGTTAAACGCCGCGCCGGCGAACCCGATCATGATCACGATCACGCCGAAGTGCACGATGTAGCCGCCGTAGCGCCGGGTGTTGCGCCGCGTCAGTTGCAGCATCCCGGAAGCCAGTGAGCTCGAGGTGTGGCGCGCGATCACCCGCCCGCCGCGCACGAACTCCGAGATCACCGTCGCCGCCACCAGCACCGAGAGCATGATTGTCATCAGCGAGAACAGGTACGACGAGTCCTGCCACGGCCGCATGCCGAAGGGCCCGCCCCACGATGACGGCGTCACTATCAGCAGCACCACCGCGCCCACCGCGATCAGCGCCGGCGCCAGAAAATTCCGCTTCAGGCTCTCCAGCGACGTCTTCCGCCACGCCAGCAGCGGCCCCACCGCGGTCAGCAGCAGCAGCAGCAGGGCGACGGGAATATTGACGCGATTAAAGAACGGCGGCCCGACGGTAATTTTGTGTCCCTGCACCCACTCGCTCAGGATCGGAAACAGCGTTCCCCACAACACGGTGAAGCACGCCACCAGCAGAATCAGGTTGTTGAACAGAAAACTCGACTCGCGCGAGACCAGCGATTCCAGCCGGTGCTCGCTCTTCAGATGCGAGCGGTTCTTGACGAAGAAGAACACGCACACGGCGAACGTCAACGCCAGGAAGCCGACGAACCAATCCCCGATGGACGACTGCGCGAAGGCGTGCACCGAGCTGACCACGCCGCTGCGCGTCAGGAAGGTGCCGAAGATCGAAAGCAGGAAGGTGGCGAAGATCAGCCACATGTTCCACATCTTCAGCATGCCGCGCTTCTCCTGCATCATCACCGAGTGCAGGAACGCGGTGCCGGTCAGCCACGGCATCAGCGACGCGTTTTCCACCGGGTCCCAGCCCCAGTAGCCGCCCCAGCCCAGCACCGCGTACGCCCAGTGCGCGCCCAGGAAAATTCCGCAGGTCAGGAAACCCCACGTCACCATCGTCCAGCGGCGGGTGATGTGGATCCACTTTTCGCCCGGATAGCGCATGATCAGCGCCGCCAGCGCGAAGGCAAAGGGCACAGTGAATCCCACGTAGCCCAGGTACAGCATCGGCGGATGGATCACCATCTCCGGATATTGCAGCAGCGGGTTCAGGCCGTTGCCGTCGGGCGGGATCGCGCCCGCGGTGAGCGCGAACGGCGGCGCCGCGAAGTTCACCAGCAGCAGGAAGAAGACCTGCACCGCCGCGATCACCACCGAGGCGTACGCCACCAGGCGCGTGTCCACCTTGTGCCGCATGCGCAGCACCAGGCCGTAGCTGGCCAGCAGCAGCGACCAGAACAGCAGCGATCCTTCCTGCCCCGACCACAGCGCGGCAAACTTATACGGCGCGCCCAGGTCGCGGTTGCTGTGGTGCAGGATGTAGGCGATGGAGAAATCGTTCTGGAAGGTCGCGACCACCAGTACGGCAGCCGCAATCATGACGGCCGCCCAGACACCAATGCCCGCCCGCCGCGCCGTTTCGCCCAGACGCTCGTACCCCGGTCCGTGACCGAACAGCGCGATTGCGCCCGCCACAAAGCAATAAGCGCCGAGCGCCAGCGCCAGAACCAGCGAGAAACTTCCGAGTAGAGGCATTAGGAGGGACTCACCACCGTAGGGCTATTTTTTCAGAAACCTGCGCGCTCGGCAACTCACCGCCGGTCATCGCCCGCCGGGACAAGCGGCACGACCGCGGCTGTCGGTTCGGCTACCATTTTGGCTCCCGTCCCGCAGCCGGAAAGTCGCGCTTTTTTCCGGGTTCGTACCTGGCTGCACGGGCGCAATTCTGAGTTACGGTTCATGAGCGATGCTTTCTCACTCGCCACTCAGAACTGGGGACTTATATGGCTACCATTCTCGTCATCGAACCGAATGACAACGTCCGCCACCTCATCCACGAGGTCCTGCAGCGCGCCGGCTACCGCGTTGTGGAAGCCGTTGCCATTCGAGAGATCACCGAGCAGATCGTGCTGGAAGAGCCCACGGTCATCATCCTCGATTGCCTGCTCGGGGGGGCGGGTCGTGGACTCGACCTGCTGCGCGAACTGCGCGCCATGCCGCGCACCCGCGACATCCCCGTGGTGGTCACCACCGGCGTGCCCGAACCGGATATTGATGCCCGCCTCCACAACTGCGGCGCATCCGCGTTCCTGCTGAAGCCGTTTGGCCCGCGTGACCTGGTGCAAGCGGTCGCTCTCGCCCTCGCGCTCCGGCCGAAACCCGCGACGGTCGCGGCAGTATCCTGCGGCAGCGAGGAGACCGCGGCGTCCTGAGCGCCGCTTCGGGCTCGCATCCCGGGATTCACAACTCGCCCCGGCTTACGATTCGTCCGGCATGGTATCGCGCACCAGCGCGATCAGTTCGGGCGGCGGGTAGGGTTTTTGCCGGAAAATGACGTCCAGTCCCTCGTACTCGGCTTCCGCTTCCGGCAAGCCGGTAATGACGATGACCGGAACCGATGGCTTGATCTGCCGCAGTTGGCGCACGAATGCGGCGCCGCTGGCGCCCGGCAGGATGTGATCGGTCACGATCACGCCGATGCTCGCGCCCACCGCTTCGCTCCGCAGCAGCGCATGGGCGCTCTCGGCCGTGGTGGCAATGCACACTTCGAAACCCGCGTCGCGCAAGACGGTCTCGCGCACACGAAGTTGCAGCGGGCTGTCGTCAATGAGCAGGACTCTCCGCAATCACCGCGCCGTCTATCGGAATTACTGTGGCCGGCCCGCCACAGCGGAACCGCTGCTAAGCCGAACGCGAATCATGTGACCGCACTTCCGCCTCCGCCTGGAACCAGTCGGTCTGGGCCTGGCCATCCTGGCGGCCGCGCTGCTCGTACAATTCGTAGGCGCGGATCCGGATCGCCGCTTCCAGGTCGAAGGCCGCATTGCCATGGCCGTTCTTGCCGTTCTTTTTCTCGACCGAAGGGGTAGTGTTCGGCTTGACAGGGGGTTGCATCGTCGTCACTTGCGCACGCTTTACTCTGGCCATTTTCTTCGTACTCCTAGGCATTAGAACTAGGACAGAACCCGCGCTTATAGCGGGTTTGACCTCACCATCATCAGTCTCCAATATACCCTGTTCCGCTGTGGATTTCGGCGCGCCGGGGAAAAAAGTTTGGTGAATTTTGTGGTCTCGCACGTCGTCACCGCGCTCCCAACTCACCAGCGGAGAGATCGTCATGCAGGGGCAGCACGATTGATCGCCAGGTCACCCGATCGCCAGGTCACCCGATCGCCGGATGCTCCGTGCAGCACAGTTTCTTCGGGCGGGCGCGAATCCTCCTTTTCGCAATCGACAATCGGCAATCGGCAATCGGCAATGGTTTTGATCGCCCGATCACCCGATCACCCGATCGCCGGATCGCCGGATCGCCGGATTCTCCGTGCCTCCGACTGGTCAATGGAAATCATGTGACCTGGTTTCCGCCTCGGTCACGGGCAGCGGCTGCACGCGCTCGGCCTTCACCGAAATCACGTTGTCCAGGTTCTGCAACACGCCTTCGATCAGCAAAAACTTTTCCCCCACCAGCAGCCGCCGGTTCTGCTCGAATAAATCCGGCGTTACGATGGCGTTGGCGATGCCGGTCTCATCTTCCAGGCTGAGAAAGAGGAAGCCGCGCGCCGTGCCCGGCCGCTGCCGCGCGATCACACATCCGGCGGCGCGCACCCACTGCCCGTTGGGGATCTTCTCCAGTTCGGCGGCGCTGCAGATCCCTTGCGCTTTCAATTCGGCGCGCCGGTACGCCATCGGGTGCGGCCCCACCGTCACGCCGGTGCCGCGAAAATCCGCCACCAGCCGCTCTTCCCGATCCATCGCCTGCAGCGGCGACGCCCCGTCCGGCTCCGGAACTCCCCGCAGCAGCGGCCCCTCACCCCGGCTCGCGCCCGCCACCTGCCACAGCGCATCGCGACGGTGCAGTTTCAGTGGCTGGTGATCAGTGGCTAGTGGCCAGTCAGGAACATTGGAACTGGCCACTGGCCACTGGCCACTGACCACTTGGTTCAACGCTCCAATTGCCGCCAGCGTCTCCAGTTCCGTTCTCCGCAACTCGGGCACGCGCCGCGCCACATCCGTGATCGACTCAAACCGCCGCTGCTGCCGCTCCCGCACCAGCGCCCGCGCCGCCTCCTCCCGCAGCCCGCGCACGTAGCGAAGTCCCAGACGCACAGCATGGTCGACAGTCGACGGTCGGCAGTCGACGGCCATCGACCGTAGACCGTCGACCGTAGACTTCTCCACCGTGCACAGCCAGTCGGACCGGCACACGTCCACCGCTTTCACTTTCAGCCCATGCCGCTGCGCGTCCTTGACGATGGTAGACGGGTGATAGAAGCCCATCGGCTGGTTGTTGAGCAGCGCCGCGGTGAACGCCCCCAGGTAATGCGTCTTCAGATATGCGCTGGCATAGGCCAGCAGCGCAAAGCTCGCCGAGTGCGACTCCGGAAACCCGTACAGCGCGAACGACGTGATCGAGTCAATGATCTGCTCCTGCGCCTCCGGCGCGATCCCGTTGCGCGTCATGCCCGCGCGCAGTTTCACCTCGATGTCCCGCATGCGCCGCTCCGAGCGCTTGAATCCCATGGCGCGCCGCAACTCTTCCGCCTCGCCGCCGCTGAATCCGGCGGTGATCATCGCCATGCGCAGCAATTGCTCCTGGAACAGCGGCACGCCCAGGGTCCGCGCCAGCACCGGTTCCAGCGACGGATGCGGGTACGTCACCTTCTCTCTTCCCTGCCGCCGCTTCAAAAACGGGTTCACCATTTTTCCCACGATCGGCCCCGGCCGGATGATCGCCACCTGCACCACGATGTCGTAAAACTTCTGCGGACGCAGCCGCGGCAGGCACGACATCTGCGCCCGGCTCTCGATCTGGAACATCCCCACCGTGTCCGCCTTTTGCAGCGCCGCGTACACCTCGGGATCGTCCGGCGGCAGATGCGCCAGGTCTTCTTCTTTGCCGTAGTGATCGCGGATGAGCGCGATCGAATCCTCCAGCACCGCCATCATCCCCAGGCCAAGCAAATCCACCTTGATGATCCCCAGGTCGGCACAGTCTTCCTTGTCCCACTGCACCACCACGCGCCCCGGCATCGACGCCGGCTCCAGCGGCACCACCGAATCCAGTTGTCCCTGGCAAATCACCATCCCGCCGGAGTGCTGCCCCAGGTGCCGCGGCAGGTCCTGCACCGCCAGGCACAACTCCAGAAATTTCCGCATGCGCGGATGCCGCAGATCGAAACCGGCGTAGCGGAATTGTTTTTCCAGCGTCTCGTCCGCGTCGTGGTACTCCCACCTTCCCACCAGACCCGAGAGCCGCCCCACCGTGTCTTCGTCGAAGCCGAGCACCTTGCCCATCTCGCGCGCCGCCATGCGCCCGCGATAGGTGATCACGTTGGCCGTCATGGCCGCCCCACGCTCGCCGTAGCGCTGGTAGACATACTGGATCGCGCGTTCGCGCTGCTCGCCCGAGGGCAGATCGAGATCGATGTCCGGCCACTCGCCGCGCTCTTCGCTCAGAAAGCGCTCGAACAGCAAATCCATTCCCACCGGATCCACCGCCGTGATCCCCAGCGAGTAGCACACCGCGCTGTTGGCCGCCGACCCGCGCCCCTGCACCAGGATTCCTTGCTCGCGGCAGAAGCGCACGATGTCCCACACGATCAGGAAATATCCTTCGAGCTGAAGTTTTTCGATCAGCGCCAGCTCGCGCTCCACCTGCCGCCGCGCCCGCGCCCGCAGGTCGCGCGCCGCGCGCCCGTAGCGCCCCTGGAATCCTTCCTGCGTCCGCTGCCGCAGAAACGACATCATCGTCTCGCCCTCGGGTACCGGGTAGCGCGGAAATTGGTAGCCGAGATCGGCGAGCGTGAATTGCAAGCGCGACGAAACTTCCGCCGTGTTGGCGATCGCTTCCGGCAGATCGGCAAAGAGCTTTTCCATCTCCGCCGGCGATTTCACATGACGCTCGCCGTTGCGCGCCAGCAGCCGCCCCGCCGTCGCCAGCGTGCGGTGATGCTTCAGGCAGGTGAAGACATCGAGAATCTGCCGCTCTTCCGCTTTGGCGTGCCGCACGCCGTTGGTCGCCACCAGCGGCAGGCGGAGCGCGCGCGCCACCTCCACGGCGGCGATGTTGCGCGCTTCTTCGTCGCGCAGAAAGTGCCGCTGCAATTCGAGGTAAACATTCTCCCGGCCGAAGATCCGCGCCAGCCGCTCGACCTCGCGCCTCCCTTCCTCCACGCCGCCGCGCCGCAGCGCTTCCGCCAGCGGGCCGTCGTCGCCGCCGGTCAGGCAGATCAAGCCGCGCGCGTGCTCCTGCAAATCCGCTTCCTGCGCCGCGATCACCTCCGCCGGCGCATCCTTCGGCCCGCGTGCTTTCATCCGCGTCACCAACCGGCAGAGGTTCTGGTAGCCCTCGCGGTTGGCAACCAGCAAAGGCAATCGGCTCAATCCACCACGGAGAGACGGAGACACGGAGGATTGGTAATTTGCAATTTGTAATTTGTAATTTCCATTGCCCGCACGGCGGCTTTCACTTTGCAAATTACCAATTACAAATTGCAAATCAGTCTCCGTGTCTCCGTGCCTCCGTGGTGCAAAAGTGATCTCGCCCCCGATGTGTGCCTTCATGCCGGCTTTCTTCATGGCGATGTGAAACCGCGGCGCGCCGTACACGCCATCGCGGTCCGCCAGCGCCATCCCGGGCATGCCGTGCTCGGCGCACACCGCCGCCAACTCCTCGGGCACGCTGGCTCCTTCGAGGAAACTGAACGCCGACGCGGCATGAAGCTCTACGTACATTGGTAATTTGAAATTTGTAATTTGCAATTTTGTCGAGAGTGTTGGTGAAACCAGCAACTTGCGGCGGACGCAAATTGCAAATTACCAATTGCAAATTACAAATTCAGTCATAGCTCCCCTCCACCCACCACTTCCCCCCGATCTCATCGCGATAAACCCGGTACAGCGCCACTCCCTCCTCATTGCGCACCGCCACGTCCCACTCTTCGCGCGACCACGCCTGCTCCGTCCACCATTCGCCTGACGACCGCCACGGGCCCGCGCACCACACCACTTCGCCCCGCATCGTGGGCCGCTCCGCCGATGCCACCTGCGCCGGCTTGCCTTCCCGCACTGTCACCACCGCCGCCAGCGCCGGCCGAAACACCCGCAGCGCGATGATCGGAGAAGCAGTTGTGGCGCGGGCGCCCTCGCCCGCGTGCTGGCCACTGGCCACTGGCCACTGACCACTGGCCACAAACGCTTTCATCCGCCATCCATCCTCCCGATGCGTATCCACCATCTCCGGCGACCCCACCCGTGCTTCTGAACTGCATTGCTGACTTTCGATTGTCGATTCTTGATTTTCCTGGCGCCCGGCGACTGGCGCCTGGCGACTCTCGCGCAATCGACAATCGACAATCGGCAATCGGCAATTCTTTTGCTCTTTTCCCGTTTGCCCCACCACCTTTTTTATTCTCGCGATGGTCAGCTCCAGCCGTTCCGCCTCCGGCGCCTCGGGCACGAACAATCCGCTTTGCGTCTTTCGCGGTTCCGCCGGTTCCGCCCGCAACCACACTTTTGTGACCGGCGCCTGCGGTGGATGCGCCTGCAAATCCAGTTGCAGCAACTTGAGAAAAACCTTCGCGTCGAGCATGGGCACCGGAAGCCGCAGGCATCGGGTCATCTGGTGATCCGGTGATCCGGTGATCTGCGCAGGATTTTCGATCACCCGATCACCCGATCGCCCGATCACCAGATCTTCCGTGCTCGCCTCCAACTCCAGTCTCACCGTCAATTCGTTGGTCGCCAGCGCCCGCGCCGCCAGCCGCGCACACAGCTGCTCCAGCATGCGGTTCAGCAAAAACGCCAGCGGCTCCAATGCATCCACCGGATATTCCAGTTCCGCCGCCTCTTCGAACCGCAGCGGCGGCTCGGCAACAACCAGCGGACGCCGTGTCTGGCCGCGCGCCAGCTTCTGCAACCGCAGCCCCTCCTGGCCCAGCCGCTCCGCCAGCGCCACCTCGGGCAGCGCCGCCAACGCCCGCAGGTTTCGCACTCCCCAACGCTCGAGAGTTTCGAGGAGTTCCAACGCTGCTGGAGCACCGTCGGGCAAGCCTTGTCGTTCTTCAAACCATTTCTGATTGTCGATTGTCGATTGTCGATTTCGTCCGGAACCAATCGGCAATCGACAATCGGCAATCGGCAATGCCTTTCCCCAATTGGTCGCTAGCAAAACTTCGACCGACAGCTCTCCGATTCTCTCCGCCTCTTTGCCTTCCGCGATCACCGTCACGCCCGCCAACCCGCGCGCCGCCAGCACCGCCGTGTCCGCATTCGAGGCCACCGCGACGTTGGCTTCCAGCCCCATCTCCGAACAACGCCGCGCCACATCGCGCGCCATCTTGGCCGGCGGCCCGAAAATCCGCTCCAGGCCCGCCAGGTCGAGCACTACCGTGTCCGCCGCCGTGTCTTCCACCCGCGGCGAAAACCCGCACGCGCAGTCCAGCAGTGCCGCATGCGCCGCCACCTCCCGCTCTCTCGACCTCTCCCGCACCATCCCGCATTTGCGTGTGGCACGGGTCTGTGTGGCACGGGTCTCCGACCCGTGTCTTGACGTTGGCGCGCGCTCGCCCTCGCCCGCGAATCCTTGCCGTTTGCCTCTTTTTCCTTGCTGCTCTTCCTCCCGACTCGCAACTCGCAACTCGGACTCGGCCATCGACCGTCGACCATCGACCATCGACTCTGCCTGCAAGCGCGTCATGCCCGGCTCCACTCCCGCCTGCGCCGCCCGCTCATTGACGGCAACGACGTGCCCCAGCGGCGGCGTGCCCTCCACCACCGCCACCGCCTGCTCGCGCAACTCCGGCTCGGCGCGCACCAGCGCCTCCACGGGAAAATCCGGCACGTAGATGGCGGCAAAAGGCATGGCAAGCTCGATGGGTAATTTGCAATTTGTAATTTGCAATAATTTGCAATTTAAGAATTGTGGCGATGTGCCGAACTTTGCGATCTGCCGCGCTGCTTGCTTCGGCAAATTGCAAATTACAAATTTCAAATATTCCTTATCCCGCCCATGCCGTCCTGCTTTCCCACCGCGCGCCCGCTGACCGCACCGGCTTCTTCCCTTGTGCCGCCGACCGCACCATCTCCGCAGAAATTTCCAGCCCCGACAAAATCCGCGCGTGCGCCGGCTGCTGCATTTCCTGAAGCCTGGAGCCTGAAGCCTGAAGCCTGGCTGATAGCTGAGAGCTGATCGCTGAAAGCTTGCACACCACCGACGCGCACGTCTTGGCGTACGGTTCCTGCTCCACCACCATCAGGACCGTGCGCGTGTTCTCCACCGCGCGTCGAAACCGGAACCACGAGGTCAGCGGCACCCGCCGCGCCGCCGGCGCCGGCACATCGCCCAGGTCCACCACCACCAGTCCGAACCCGCCGCCTTGCAACAGCAAATCCGTCGCCTTCAGCGCCTGCTCCAGCGAGTCCATGGTTGATCGTCGATGGCCCATGGCCGCGGAGCTCCCGGTCTCTGCCATCGGCCAAAGCCTGCCCCGAGCGCAGTCGAGGGGACCATCAGCCATCGACGCTGTTGCCTTTCGCTCCCCACTGGCCACTGGCCACTGACCACTTCTTCCGCAATCGGCAATCGACAATCGACAATCGGCAATGCTTTTCTCCGTGCCTCCGTGTCTCCGTGGTGAGCACCGGACCCAAAGCAATCTGTTTAGATCGACACCTGCCGAAAAAGCCGACTTGGGATCGAAGCTGTCGCTGGCGTCCACCAGCGCGCACACTTCGCCCTGCGCCGTCATCTTCGCCATCACCGCCAGGAGCACGCTGGTTCGTCCCGACGATGCCGGCCCGCAGATCTCGGTCAACCCGCCGCGCGGCAGCCCTCCGGTAAGCGCGTCCAAGGCCTCGATCCCGCTCCGCACCATCGCCGCCGCCGGCCTGTCCGCCAGCCGCGATGCCGCCACCACCGATGGCATCTCCATGCCACTTTCCCGCAGAGCTCCGCCTCGTGAAACCTGAAACGTGAAACGTGAAACCAGCTTCTGTGTGTCAGGGCAGTTCTGGGTGTCAGGGTGCTTCTGTGTATCAGGGCACGACGTATCAGGGCACGACTTCAGTCGTGCCGCGCCATGCCCAAATTCACCGGGCTTTAGCCCCTGAGCTTCGTCACTGGAAACTGGAAACCGGAAACTGGAAACGGCGGCACTCATGGCAGAACCTCGGCTGGCGGAAAGCGTCGGGCAGGAGCTATTTTCGCTTTTTATTCGCCTATAACTGGGATTCTGCTACGCCCCGCCGAGGTTGTCAAGTCCGGTCAAAACCGGCTCTGGAAGCGGGTTTTTGGACACCAGGAACTTGTCTGCCGGCGCCGCCGGACAAAGCTCTCCTGACACATCCCCGGGCTTCTTGGTAAAATCGATGCAGTTTCCGGCGTGGCGCTATCGTCTAGGGGTTAGGACGGAAGATTCTCAATCTTCAAACCCGGGTTCGATTCCCGGTAGCGCTACCAATCCTTCCACTTAGCATTTTTCCCCTGTGTTTTCGCGGCTCCTGGCGACTTCCATCGGTTTTCTTCTTAAGTCTTTTCCCGGTCTTCCAAGTCTTTCTCGTTTTCGCCAGTCATCGACAGTAAGTGGACAGTAAGCCGGAATGGGGAGGGACCATCCTCACCTCAATTCCCTTCAACGGTTGAAATCCGGCGGATCGCAGAAACTCCAGGAAGCCTTCGCGCGTGGTCGAACGATTAAACTACGTATTACGTGCTCCGACTCTCCTCCATGATTGCCTTGCTCCTGCTGGCCGCCTCCGCCGGCGCGCAATCGTCCTCGTTGCTGCTCACCGTCACCGACGAAAACGGCAATGCCGTTCCCGGCGCCATCGCGCAACTGCAAGGCCCCGCCTCACTGCATTGCGAGACCGACCACGCCGGCCGCTGCTCCTTCCGCGCGCCTGCCGGGTCCTATCGCCTCATCATGAATAAGAGTGGCTTCTACACCCTGAGCGCGGACCTCCGCCTCCCCGAAGTCTCGCATCTCGACCTCACCCTGGCGCACGTGCAGGAAGTGAAGGAAAGCGTGGAGGTCGTCGCTTCCACACCGCAGATTGATCCCGCCCAGGTCGCCAATACGCAATCGCTCGACTCGCAGGAGATCATTGACGTCCCCTACTCCACCACGCGCGACATCCGCGAAGCCCTGCCGCTGATTCCCGGCGTCGTCCGCGACTTCTCCGGTCAGGCGCATGTTGCCGGCGGCGCCGCTTACGAAACGCTCGACACCCTCGACGGCTTCAACATCACGCACCCGGTCACCGGCGCGCTCGACCTGCGCTTCAGCTCCGACGCCGTCCGCGCCATTGACGTCCAGGAAAGCCGCTACTCCACCGAGTTCGGCCAGTCATCCGCCGGCGTCATCGGCTTCGCCACCGGCATGGGCGACGACCGCCTCCGCTTCTCCGCCACCAACTTCATCCCCTCGGTGCAGAACAAGAAGGGGCTCGACTTCGACAAGTGGACCCCGCGCGTCACTCTCTCCGGCCCTATCGTCAAAGGCAAGGCCTGGTTCCTGCTCGCTCCCGACGGCGAGTACGACAACAACGTCATCAAGAACCTACCCTCCGGCGCCGACACCAATCCTCTTTGGCGCGTCAGCAATCTCGCCAAGGTGCAGGTCAACCTGACCCAGTCCAACATCCTCAGCGGCAGCTTCCTCATCAATCATCTCCACTCCGACTACGACGGCCTCTCGTTGTTCACGCCCAAAGAGACCACCCTCATCCGGGACGGCGGCGCGTACCTCGCTACCATCAAGGACCAGCACTATTTTTCCAACGGCATGCTTGTTGAAATCGGCGCCGCCGTGAACCAGTACGACGACACCGCGCGCCCGCTCGGCACGCTTCCGTATGTGATCACGCCTGACCTGGCCCACGGCAACTTCTTCGAGAGCACGCGCGGCAACTCCCGCCGCCTCGAAGGCATTGCGAATCTCTATCTCCCGCCCCAACACCTCGCCGGACGCCACGAGATCCGCCTCGGTCTCGACCTCGACCGCCTTGACGACACCCAGCACATCGAGCGCCTCCCCATTTCCATCCTGCGCGCCGACGGCACTCTCTACAGCCGCATCGTCTTCTCCAGCCCGCCCGCGTTTTCGCAGGACAACGTCGAACTCGGCGCCTACCTGCAAGACCGCTGGTCGCCCACCGAACGCCTGCTGGTACAACCCGGCATCCGTTTCGATCGCGACCACTTCGTCGGCCGCACCACGGTCTCGCCGCGCCTCGGCGTCACCTACATGCTCAGCCGCAGCGGCGACACCAAGCTCAGCGCCGGCGTCGGCATCTTTCACGACTCCTCCAACCTGGGAATCGTGACCCAGCCCCTTCAGGGCGAGCGCTTGCAGTACATCTACGACGCCACTGGAACCACTCTGGTCGGCCCGCCGCTGCCCACCACCTTTTCTTTGAACCGCGGCACGCTTCAGGTCCCACGTTTCCTCAACTGGAGCCTCGGCCTGGAGCGCCGCTTACCCGCCGAAATCTTCGTCAACGCGCAATACATGCAGCGCGACGGCTCGCGCGGCTTCGCCTACACGAACCGGTCCACCGTGCCGCTCGTCGGCGACTACCTGCTCACCAACACCCGCCGCGACCACTACCGTGCCTTCCAGATCTCGGCCCGCCGTCACTTCCGAGAAAACCACGAAATCCTGCTCGCCTACACGCGCTCCCGCGCCCGCTCCAATGAAGCCGTGGATTTCACCCTCGATAATCCCGTCCTCAGCCCTCAAGCTTCCGGCGTCCTTCCGTGGGATTCGCCCAACAAGTTCGTCTCCTGGGGATTTCTGCCGTTCCCCTTCACGAAAAAGTGGGACATCGCTTACTCCGCCGACTGGCATACCGGTTTCCCGTTCAGCGTCGTTAATCAGAACCAGGAAATCGTCGGCCCACCCAACTCGCGCCGCTTTCCCGACTACTTCGCGCTCAACCTCTTCCTCGAGCGCCGCTTCACCTTGCGCGGCCTCAACCTCGCGCTGCGCGGCGGCTTCGAGGACCTCACCGGCCGGCGCAATCCCTTCGCCGTCAACAACAACATTGATTCCCCCGACTTCCTCCAGTTCGAAGCCGCCACCGGCCGCGCTTTCACCGCCCGCATCCGCTTCCTGGGAAGGAAGTAAGGACTGGCTGTTCACAACGAAACACGCTGCTTGTCGCCTCAACGCTCCTGGCAAGGCGTAAGGCAACGGGCAGCGATTTCGGGGGGCACGGGGTTATAAAAAAACCACGAAGCCCGTTCGAAGCCGGTCGTGAGGATGATTTGCGGCAGAATCTCGAGATGCCAGTGGAAGTCCTCTTCGATGGTCTCCCAGTATCCCTTTCTGGGGCGCAGGAACGGCCTGTCCTGGAGGGAAAGGTTGTAGGGGGCGCCACCTATTGTCTGGTCCAGTTTCTGCAGAACATCTCGCAGGATGCTCGCCAGCTTTTCAATCTGCGACGGGTCGATCCGGCTGAACGCGCTGCTGTGGAATTGTGGGAAGATGCTCACGGCGAACGGAGTACGTGACGCAAACGGCGCAAACGCGACAAACGCATCGTTTCCCGCGACCACGCGACGGCGATCAGAAATCTCCTGTTGCAGGACGTCGCAGTAGATGCACCGTTCCTTCATGAGGTAGTAGTCGCGAGCCACCATCAGCTTGGTCTTGATGGCGCGCGGAGTCACAGGGAGGGCCATCAGTTGCGAGATCGAATGGGAAATAGTGCGCGCGCCCGCCTCTTCGCCGTGGTTCTTGAAGATCAGCACGTAGCGCATCCGCTGATCCCGCTCCAGGTCAACCATGCGGGCTACCCAGGCCCGGATGACGTCGGCGACTTCGTGAGCTTCCAGTTCATGAAGGCTGCGGTCGTGTCGCGGCGTTTCGGCAATCACCTCGTCTGCGCCCACACCATTCATGAGGTCGTGAAAGCCTTCCGGGCGCCGCCCCAGTTCGCCTTCGATCCGCAAGCGTGGGTGAGCGTTGGGCACTACGCGCACCTGCCAGCCGGGTCCGTTGGGTAGCGAACCCGGCCGCCGGATGGCAAACACCTCCGGCGGCGTGGAAGCTTCGTTGGTTTCGCAGAACGGGCAGAAGGTACGGTCCCTGACGAACTTCTTAAAGCGAAACTCCGAGGGCCGTACAGTATCGGTTTCGGCCATGATGACCCAACCGCCGGAAAAGACATCTTTGCGCATCTGTGACATGTCGGCCCTCCCGGAATGAAGTATCGGCCCGGTTCTGGAAGGAACAAGGCGTCCTGCCGCGAATTATCGGCCTCTGCGGCGGTCGTGCGGGAAACTTTTGGCATTTCTTCCCAGAGTGGGACCGATCTGACACGCATGAGGCTGCACCGCGCTCCGCGCGACCGTCACTGCATAAAGTCAGACAGTGATGTACAAATTCACTGAAATGCCCTGCGCGATACAGCCATGTGCCCGTCCAACGTTCACCCTCTGCGCGAAGTGTCGGGGAAAAATCTGCAGCAATCACGCTGAGGATTGCGATGGGTGTGGGCAGACGTTCTGCTCGATCTGCTTCCGGCAGCACGTTGCGGAGGAAGAAGAAGCCCGCTGAGGGTGCCTGCTCAGGGTTCGAGTCTTGGGGGGGGAACTGGATAGTGTCGCCAGCGCCGGAAATCTCACCGTGATCCGGGGCGCCACCCTCGGCGCACAACAGGGTTTTAAAATTACACAACTAATACATTCGCCGCCACACCACGTGCCTACAATCGGCACGATGGACGAACTCGCCAACGCGCTGACGCACGGCATCGGCCTGCTCCTGGCGCTCGTGGCCGTTCCGGTCCTGATCGTGCTGGCCGCAACGCAGGCCACCGTATGGCACGTCGTCGGCGTCAGCATCTACGGCGCAAGCCTCATCGCGCTCTACACCGCGTCGACAATCTACCATTCGGTGCAGCACCCGCCCGCCAAGCGCATCCTGCGGATCATGGATCATGCCGCCATCTACCTGTTCATCGCAGGCACCTACACGCCGTTCACGCTCGTGAACCTGCGCGGCACATGGGGGTGGACGCTGCTGGGCCTGGTCTGGACGATCGCGCTGTTCGGGGTCGCGTGGAAGCTCGTGCAAGTCGAGCGACACCCGGTAGTTTCGACGATCGTCTACATCGCGATGGGATGGCTGGTGGTGATCGCGGCGCGGCCACTCTTCCGCGCCATTCCGCTCGGCGGCCTTGCGTGGCTGTTGGCCGGAGGACTGGCCTACACGCTGGGCGTCGCCTTCTTCAGCTCGTCGCGCTTCCGCTTCAACCATGCGTTATGGCACCTGTTCGTGCTCGCCGGCAGTGCCTGCCATTACGTCGCGGTCATGCGCTACGTCCTGCCTCACCGCGGCGTGTAAGGCGCACCTCTCCAGTTCGCCACCTGGAGATCAACCACTCGCGAGAACACCTTCTCACCACGAGTCAGAAAATTGCGCCCTCGAAGCCCGGCACGCCTCCACTTGGATGGTCGTCGCCTACTCGCAAACTGGCTCGCTAAATAAGAGAGAGTGCGATTTACCCCAAAGAATCGCCATTCCTGAGGCACGAAAGTCTATATGGTCTGCCCGTTCTATTCTGTCTATACAGGATGGAAGATTCTCAATCTTCAAACCCGGGTTCGATTCCCGGTAGCGCTACCAATCACCTTTGCCAAGCGGTTGCTGGAATGCTGGTATCCCAGTTTGTCAATAGCGGCGGCCGGCCTTTTAAGACCACAATGAAGTGGTGAGCTCCCCGCAAGCCATGGAACTCCGTAAGCACTCGCGCCTGCCACTCTCATTTCCGCTTTTTGCGCGCGGCGTCGATGCCAACGGGAAACAGTTCAAGGAACTCCTGACCGCTCTTAACGTGAGTGCCAATGGAATACTTGTCCTGACTTCCTCCAAGTTCGTTCCCGCTCGCCATCTGCAAATCGATCTGCCCGTAGGAGTCGTTGGTCAAGAGGCTCGGGCGAAAAGCCGCGTAGTCAATGCCGAGGTCGTGCGCACCGAGCAACAGGCCCGCTCTAAGCTCATGGGCTTAAAGTTTAATCGTCCCATCGCCTGAGACCTCTACCTGGGCGAACAGGTAGTGTCCCAAAGTCGCGTTGCTGGCTCCGTGACAGGGCTGGTTTAGGACACGACCGGCGAACAACCTTCTACTTCGCCCCGTGAACCAGTTTTTCCAGCCGTTCCATGGCCGCTTCCAGGCGCTGCGAGTTGGCCAACACGGGCGCGAAAATGTCGCCCAGGTGCTGAAATCGGGCCCGCACATTGGCCAGCGTGAAGTCGAGCGGCGACAGTCCCGGCCGCACTTCGCTCCAGCGCAGCGGCGTAGCCACCGGCGCCTTGTCGTGGGCGCGCAGCACGTACGGCGCTGAAATGGTTTTGCCCCAGGAGATCTGCAGATAATCGAAATACACCCTTCCCTTTTCCCGCTGCGTCACCGTCCGCGGCGTGGTGAACAGTTCCGGGCGCTCCGCGATCACCAGCCGTGCAACGATCTCGGCAAAGGTGCGCACTTGCTCATAACTGTAGGCGGCCGCAATCGGCACGTACACGTGCATGCCATCGCCTCCGGTGGTCTTGGGATAGCCCTCCAACTCCAAATCCGCCAGCTTGAGGCGGACCAGTTGCGCCGCCTCCACAATTCGGTCAAAGCCGCAGTGGTAGGGATCAAGATCAAGCACCATGAAATCCGGGTAGTCCAGCGTTCCCACGCGGCTGAACCACGGGTTCTGGTCAATGCAGCCGAGGTTGGCCAGATACAACAGCGTTGCCTCGTCGTCGCAGATGACATAGTGCTTGGCCGGCGCATCCTTTTCGCTGGCGATTTCCTCCGTACGCAGCCACGCCGGAAACGATGCCGGCGCATCCTTTTGGAAAAAGTAATCGCCCGCGATCCCATTGGGATAGCGCTTGAGCGAGAGCGGCCGTCCGGCCAGATGCGGCACCAGCAGCGACGCCATGTCGTGGTAGTAGTTGATTACGTCGCGCTTGGTGTACGCGTCAGCGGGATAGAACACTTTCTTCAGGTTGGTGAACTTCAGTGTTCGTCCGCCGACCTGAAGCGTCGCTTCCGCCTTGCTCGCCGGCAACAATTTGTCGTCAGCCGACCCACTTGACCGCACAGCCGTGAACTCGCGCACGCAGTCGCGCCCATCCAGGTCGGGACGCAACCCGACGAAAACCGGTGCGCGCAGGTGATTGTCAGCCCCCCAGCCGCTGTAGCGCACCGAGCCTACCAGCTTCGGCGTTACCCAGGTGACCTCGCCAACCTCCGGCGGCAGCGCGAACAGCCTTTTCTTGCTCGCCAGCTTCTCCAGTTGCGAATAGATTTCGGAAAGTGACTTCTCGGTGAATCCCGTACCCACATTTCCCGCCCATGTCAGTGCGTCGTTGTCGTAGTACCCCAGCACCAGCGACGAAAACGGCTTCCGTCTGCCGCTGGTGTATCCGCAAATCACAAACTCCTGTTGGCTGACGAACTTCACCTTCACCCAGGAGCGGCTCCGGCCGGATTCGTACCTGCTGTCGAGCCTCTTGGCCACCACTCCTTCCAGGCCGTGCTCCCGCGCCGCCTGCAACACCTGTTCGCCGCTGCCGGTGAACGACTCCGAAATGCGCACGTATTTCCCCGTCCGCACCACGCTGCGAAGCAATTTCGAGCGTTCGCTCAAGACCACATCGCGCAGGTCGTATCCGTTCAGGTACAACAGATCGAAGGCGACCAGCGACACTGGTGCGCGGTCGCGCGCTTCCCGGGCTACAAACCCGGTGCGCTGCTGCATCAGGCTGAAACTGGGCCGGCCCTCGGCATCGTAGGCAACGATCTCCCCGTCGATGATGGCGGTATCAGCCGAGATCGCTACCTGCTCCAGTTCCGGAAATTGCCGGTTCAGCAAGTGTCCATTGCGCGACTCGATTCGCACCTTGCCCCCGGCCACAAAGCACAGCCCGCGATAGCCGTCCCACTTGATCTCGTAGCCCCATTCACCGCCCTCGGGTACAGCGCTCGCCAGCGTGGCCAGCATCGGTTCAACCCGATCCGGCATCGCCGCCTGCTTGGCCCCTGAAACCAGCGACAAATCCGCGCCGCGGCTGCGCACCGCTTCCAGGTGATCTTCCGCGTCCCAGCCATCCTGCGCCGCGAAATCAGGCTTCTTCAGCAGCAGCCACTCGTTTTTCTTGCTGGTCCTCATCCTTACCAGGGCGAAATTGCCCATGAGCTTGCTGCCGTGCAGTTGAAACTTGAAATCGCCGCGCGCCAGTTGCTGCTCGGCTGTGAGTTCGCCCAGCATTTCAAAGGTGCCGGAATCCCACACGCTCACCACCCCGGCGCCGTAATTGCCCGCCGGGATGGTGCCTTCAAAGTCGCCGTATTCCAGCGGGTGGTCCTCAACTTGTACCGCCAGGCGCTTCTGTTTCGGATCGAGCGTAGGCCCCTTGGGCACGGCCCACGACTTCAGCGCCCCGCCGATTTCCAGGCGCAGGTCATAGTGCAAGCGGCGCGCTTGGTGCCGTTGCACGACGAACCGGCTGGTGCCCGCCACCGTCGCAGCCGGTTCCGGCTCAGGCGTGCGGGCAAAGTCGCGCTTCCGAGAGTAGTCCTTTAGTGTCACGATCGGCTTGGCAATACGCTGATTCTATGATACTTCTATTGTCCCTCTCTTCCTCAACACTCTGCGAGGTGCAGGATGGCAAGCACAGTGTGGAAGGGGCACCTGACGTTTGGATTGGTGTCTCTACCCGTAAAACTCTTTAGTGCGGCCCGCAGCGAAAGTGTCAGCTTCAACCAGCTCCACGCCGCCGATCACTCCCGCGTCAAACAAGTCCTCTTCTGCCAGGCCGAGGACAAGCCGGTCGCCCGCAACGAACTGGTGAAGGGTTACGAATACGAAAAGGACAAGTACGTCGTGGTTGACGAGGACGACATCAAGAAGGCCGCTCCGCCTTCCTCCAAGGCAATGGAGATCCTGGAGTTCGTCAAGAGTGACCAGGTCGATCCCGTGTACTTCGAAAGTTCGTACTACATCGCTCCGGACGACGCCGGCGAAAAGCCCTACGCCTTGCTGTTCGAGGCGCTCCGCCGCTCGGGGTTCGTTGGCATCGCCAGAATCGCGATGCACAACCGCGAGCATATCGTCATTCTGCGTCCCGGCCAGCGCGGCATCCTGCTGCACACCATGTATTACGAAGACGAAGTGCGCAAGATGGAGGAGTTTCGTACTGACACTTCGCTGATCAAGGACAAGGAACTCGAACTGGCGATGACCCTGATCTCATCGCTGGCCGCCGAGTTCGAGCCCGTCAAATACAAAGACTCCTATCGTGAAAACCTGATGGCCATGATCCAGGCCAAGGTGCAGGGCCGCCAGGTAGTCGAGGCGCCCGCCGCCCAGCATCTGGCGCCGGTCATCGACATCATGGAAGCGCTCAAGGCCAGCCTGGCGTTGGGCAAGAAACCGGTGCGCTCCGTTTCCGAAGCGGGGACCGCGTCTGCCGCCGAATCGCGCGCTTCCGATAAGCCGAAGCGCGGCCGCAAAACAGGGTCGGGAGGATAAGTTTCGGTCGGGAGGATAAGTTTCGTATGAGCAACCACGATCACTGGCTGGAACACCAGGGCGGCTGCTACGACCAAATTCCGTCCTGCCAAAAATGCGGCTATGAGTTGTGCGAGCACGGACTTTGTCGCTACTGCGCTGGCTGCGCTCCGTGTGAAGCCGAGGACGAAGCGGAACACGTGAACCGGAAGCCGCCCCTGTCCATCCCGGCGCAGGCGGCACAGCGCAAGACCGGATGAACGATGAAGCCTGAAGACTGACGACTGAAGACTGACGACGTCTTCTATGCACTACCTCCTCAAAACCGAGCCTTCCGAATACTCCTTCGCCGACCTACAGCGCGACCAAGTCACCCTCTGGGACGGGGTCACCAATCCGGTCGCCCTCAAGAACCTGCGCGCCATGCAGCCGGGAGACCACCTGGTCATCTACCACACCGGCGACGAGCGCCGGACGGTGGGCACGGCTTCCGTGGTCAGCGTGGATTTAAAGGATCCCAAGAAGCCGGCGGTAAAGATCAAAGCCGGGCCCGCGTTGGCGACTCCCACTTCGCTGGCGGACATCAAGGCCAACCCCGCGTTTCGCGATTCCCCGCTGCTGAAGCAGGGCAGGCTCTCGGTGGTTCCCCTCACCGAGGCGCAGTACCGCATTCTCATCGGCGCATAGCCGCCAGATTCCCAGACCTATTGGAACTGTTTGCGGAAATCTTCAAACTGCTGTCGCAAGGCAGCAACCTCGGACTTCAGGTTGCCAACTTCGATCTCCAGCCGCGTGATCCGCCCGCCGTCCAACGACGCGCTGGTGACCACCGCCTCGGAGGCGGCTTCCGCGCCCTCCACTTCGCCGCACAGCAGGTGAGCGTACCGGGCCTCCTTGGTGCCGGGCTGCCTGGCAAGCATTTTTACCAGCGAGCCTTCGCGCTGGATCAACCGCTGTAACACGGCCTGCACTTCGGACAGGTCGTTGAATTGAAACATGCGCTCCGTGCGTCCCCGCAACTCGCCGGGAGTCTGCGGGCCACGCAACAGCAGAACGCACAGGATTGCGGTTTCGCCGCGGGGGAGATTGTAGGTCTCTTGCAGCCGGTGCTCATACTTCGACACCCGGCTATCGGCGCTGCTGACCGCGCCCGCCAGCCCTTTTTCATTGAGGCTGTACAAAGCGTCCCGCACCGCGTTTTCGTCCAGGCTCATCACCGGATCGCGGTTGGATTTCTGGTTGCACGCATTGACCAGCGCGTTCAGCGATAGCGGATAGTAATCCGGGGTGGTGATGTCCTTCTCGATCAGAGCGCCCAACACCCGGGCTTCCATGGGATTGAGTACGGGGTTCACGCTGGAGATTATACGGGCTGAGTCCGCTCGCGCTACCAAACCTCCAAGCCGTCACTTCTTGACACCATCATTTACAAATCTGTCCAAATGCTCTCGGAGCATTGCACGCTAGTCCTGCTAACCGGAAACGCTGGTTCGATGTTGCCTTCTTGTGATTTATAAGTTACACTGTCGCATGTGATCGAGATTCGTCGGTATGTCACCCGGACGGGCAAGGACGTAATCGGCGATTGGTTGGCGGGTCTGAATGATGTTCAAGCGCGAGCGCGAATTGCCGCGCGGATTGACCGCCTCTCGCTTGGAAATTTCGGCGACTGCAAGTCTTTGCGTGCGGGGGTATCTGAACTGCGGATCGACTGGGGGCCGGGATACCGGCTTTACTATGCGGCCTTGGGCAGCACTTGCGTGATGCTACTCTGCGGCGGCGACAAGCGGAGACAGTCCTCCGATATAAATCGGGCTATTCAGTACCTCCGTGACTACAAGGAAAGGACTCGCAACCCATGAAACACAAGGCTAGTGTCTCGCACGACGAAGCCATGGTGCGGGAGCTGCGCGCGAACCCGGATTTTGCCGCCGAATACCTGCGAGCGGCGCTGGACGACACAGACGATCCACGCGTGCTCCTGGTTGCCTTGCGCCGGGTGGCCGAAGCCCGAGGCGGAATCGCAAAGGTGGCTAAGGCCGCCGGCATCGAGCGCGAGAGCCTTTACCGGGCTCTGTCGGCACACGGCAATCCTCGGCTCTCTACTCTGGTCGCCGTGACCAAGGCCATGGGCCTGAAACTCACGCTTGAAGCCGGACAATAGCATTTAAAACCCACGACCTCACCGGCGCAGCTTAGTGTCTGAAACTGAAACTGAAACTGAAACTCTCAACTCATCAATTTTCCCAATCCCCCAAAACGAAATTCTGCGTTGTACTTCCCGCCATTTATCGGAGAACTTAGCGTTAGGGCACGCTCGCCGTTTGCCCGAGGCACACGCCTGACTACCTACGGAAGAAGTGCAGATGAACCGACCAGCACCATCCGGTTTGCCGCCGGCGCAAGGACTTTACGATCCGCGCCACGAGCACGATGCCTGCGGCATCGGCTTCGTCGCCAGCATCAAGGGCGTGCGCACCCACGAGATCGTGCGCAAGGGCATCGAGGTTCTGGTCAACCTCACCCATCGCGGCGCCTGCGGTTGCGATCCCGAAACCGGTGACGGCGCCGGCGTCCTCATCCAGATCCCGCACAAGTTTTTCGTTCGCGAATGTCGCCGCCTGAACATCCAGCTCCCCGAGCCCGGCCAGTACGGCGTCGGCATGATCTTCCTCCCCGTCGAGCGCCACGATCGCCTGCGCTGCGAAGGCATCCTGGAGCGCATTGCGCGCGAGGAAGGCCTCACCGTGCTCGGCTGGCGCGATACGCCGGTGGATGGCAGCGTCATCGGCCGCGTCGCCCGCGTCTCCCAGCCTTATATCCAGCAGATTTTTTTCGGCGCCGCCAGCGGCATGGACGAAGCCGCGCTCGAACGCCGTCTTTACATCGTGCGCAAGCGCGCCGAGAGCGAAGTCGCCGCCTCCGACATCGATTCGAAAGAATTCTTCTACGTCCCCTCGCTATCGGCGCGCACCATCGTTTACAAGGGCCTGTTGCTGGCCCCGCAGATTGATCGCTTTTACAAGGAGCTTTCCGATCCCGACGTGCTCAGCGCGCTCTGCCTGGTGCACCAGCGTTTCTCCACCAATACTTTTCCCACCTGGCATCTGGCGCACCCCTACCGCTACATCGCGCACAACGGCGAGATCAACACCCTGCGCGGCAACGTCAACTGGATGCACGCGCGCCAATCGGTGCTGGCATCGCCGCTGTTCGGCGACGACATCAAGAAGCTGTTCCCCGTCATTGCGCCCGGGGGCAGCGACTCCGCCAATCTCGACAACGCGGTTGAGCTTCTGCTCCAGGCCGGGCGCTCGTTGCCGCACGTCATGGCCATGCTCGTGCCCGAAGCGTGGGACGGCAACCCGCACATCAATCCCAGGAAGCGCGCGTTTTACGAGTACCACGCCTCCATCATGGAGCCCTGGGATGGCCCCGCCGCCGTTGCCTTCACCGACGGACGCATGATCGGCGCCACCCTCGATCGCAATGGCCTTCGTCCCGGCCGTTACATTGTCACCGACGATGACCTCGTCATCATGGCCTCGGAAGTGGGCGTGTTGCCCGTCGAGCCGAAGTCCATCAAGCGCAAGGGCCGCCTGCAGCCCGGCAAGATGTTTCTGGTGGACACCGTCGAAGGCCGCATCGTTGACGACAAGGAGATCAAGGAGCGCCTCGCCACTCGCCATCCCTACGCCGAGTGGTTGCAGCAGAACCTGATCCACATCGATCAGCTTCCCGAGCCCATCCGGGTGCAGGGTCCCGACCACGACACCATCCTGCAGCGGCAGCGCGCCTTCGGCTACACCGACGAAGACGTCAAGGCGATTCTCACGCCCATGGCCGTAAACGGCGAGGAGCCCACCGGCTCCATGGGCACCGACACGCCGCTGGCCTGTCTTTCCGACAAGCCGCAGCCGCTCTTCCATTATTTCCGCCAACTGTTCGCGCAGGTCACCAACCCGCCCATCGATTCCATCCGCGAGCAGATGGTCATGTCGCTCATCAGCTACATCGGCAGCGAGAGCAACATCCTCGACGAAAAGCCGGAGAGCTGCCACACCCTGAAGCTGAGCGCGCCCATTCTCTCCAACCGCGACCTGGAAAAACTGCGGCGCGTCTCGCGCGGTGACCTGCTGGCCACCACCCTGCCCATGCTGTTCCGCGTTGAGGAAGATGGCAAAGGTCTGGAGCGCGCGGTCGAGGGCCTCTGCCGGCGCGCCTCGCTGGCGGTGAAGGCCGGTTACACGCTGCTCATCCTCTCCGATCGCGGCGTGGACGAGGAGTACGCGCCCATTCCCAGCCTGCTGGGGCTTACCGCGGTTCACAACCTGCTCGTGCGTGAGGAAACGCGCACCCAGGTCGCGCTCATCATCGAATCCGGCGAGCCGCGCGAGGTCATGCACTTCGCGCTGCTGCTCGGCTACGGCGCCAGCGCGGTCAATCCCTATCTCGCCGTCGAAAGCATCGAAGACCTCGCCCGCCGCGGCTATCTCCCCGATTCCGTCAGCGCCGAACAAGCGGTGAAGAATTTCACCAAGGCGATCAACAAGGGCCTGCTGAAAACCTTCTCCAAGATGGGCATTTCCACCTTGCAGAGCTACCAGGGCGCGCAGGTCTTCGAAGCCATCGGGCTCAACCGCGACATTGTCGAGCGCTATTTCACCGGCACGCCCTCGCGCATCAACGGCATCGGCCTCGACGTGCTCTCTCGCGAAGCCGCCATGAAGCACGAGCATGCCTTCCGCCCCATCACCGATAGCGAGCCCGAACTCACCATCGGCGGCAACTACGCCTATCGTGCCGGCGGCGAGTATCACCTCATCAACCCGACCACCGTCAGCAAGCTGCAGCACGCCGTGCGCTCGGGCAATTACCAGACCTTCAGGGAATTCACCGACGCGATTGACGACCAGAGCCGCAACTTGTGCACCCTGCGCGGCCTGATGCAGTTCAAGAAATCCTCCAAGCCGGTGCCGCTTGAGGAAGTCGAGCCCACGGCCGAGATCGTGAAGCGCTTCACTACCGGCGCCATGTCCTTCGGCTCCATCAGCAAAGAGGCGCACGAGACGCTCGCCATTGCCATGAACCGCATCGGCGCCAAGTCCAACACCGGCGAAGGCGGCGAGGACGAAGGCCGCTTCCCACGTGATCCCGGCGGCGACTGGCGGCGCAGTGCCATCAAGCAGGTGGCGTCGGCGCGTTTCGGTGTCACCACCAACTACCTGGTGAATGCGGATGAGTTGCAGATCAAGATGGCCCAGGGCGCCAAGCCCGGTGAAGGCGGCCAACTGCCCGGGCACAAAGTGGACGACATCGTCGCCCGCCTGCGCTGCTCCATTCCCGGCGTCGCCCTCATCTCGCCGCCGCCGCATCACGACATCTACTCCATCGAAGATCTGGCGCAGTTGATCTATGACCTGAAAAACGTCAACCCGCAGGCGCGCATCGCGGTCAAGCTGGTCGCCGAAGTCGGCGTGGGCACCGTCGCCGCCGGCGTCTCCAAGGCGCATGCCGACGTCGTGCTCATCAGCGGCGACAGCGGCGGCACCGGCGCTTCTCCCATGAGTTCCATGAAGCACGCCGGCGCTCCCTGGGAACTGGGCCTCGCTGAAACCCAGCAGGTGCTGGTGATGAACGACCTCCGCGGGCGCATTCGCGTGCAGACCGACGGCAAGCTCCAGACCGGCCGCGACGTCGCCATCGCCGCCCTGCTTGGCGCCGAAGAATTCGGCTTCGCCACCGCCCCGCTGGTTGCCATGGGCTGCATCATGATGCGCAAGTGCCACCTCAACACCTGTTCGGTCGGCATCGCCACCCAGGACCCCCGGCTGCGCAAGCAGTTCAAGGGTCAGCCCGAACACGTCATCCAGTATTTCTTCTTCGTCGCCGAGCAGGTGCGCGAGCTCATGTCTACCCTCGGCTTCCGCACCATGGAGGAAATGATCGGCCGCGTCGACATGCTGGAGATGAAGCCCGCAGTGAACCACTGGAAGGCGCGCGGGCTGGACTATTCCGCCATTCTCCACAATCCGGAAGTTCCCGCTCGCGTGGCGCGCCGCTGCCTGCAGAAGCAGGACCACGGTTTGCAGCAGGCGCTCGATTATCAGCTCATCGAATCCGCCCGCGACGCGCTCGACAGCCGCGCGCCGGTCGAGATTTCCCTGCCCATCCGCAACGTGCATCGCACCGTCGGCGCCATGCTGAGCGGCGAAATCGCGCGCCGTTACGGTTCCGATGGCCTCCCCGACGACACCATCCAGTGCCGCTTCACCGGCTCCGCCGGGCAGAGCTTTGGCGCGTTTCTCGCCAAAGGCGTCACCCTCACTCTTGAAGGCGATGCCAACGATTACGTCGGCAAGGGCCTCTCCGGCGGCCGCATCGTCATTTATCCGCCGCGCGACTCGCAGTTTGTTCCCGAGGAAAACATCCTTGTCGGCAACGTCGTGCTCTACGGCGCCACCGGCGGCGAGGCTTTCTTCAACGGCATGGCAGGCGAGCGCTTCGCCGTCCGCAATTCCGGCGCTACGGCCGTCGTGGAAGGTGTCGGCGATCACGGCTGCGAGTACATGACCAAGGGCCTGGTCGTCGTCCTCGGTAAATGCGGACGCAATTTTGCCGCCGGCATGAACGGCGGTATCGCCTACGTGCTCGACGAGAAAGGCGATTTCGCCGGCCGCCGCTGCAATCTCGCCGGCGTTGACCTGGAGCCGGTGCTCGACCCCGACGACGCTCGCCTGTTGCGCGCCGTCATCGCCAAACATTGCCACGCTACCGGCAGTCGCAAGGCGAAGGAAGTCCTGGCAAATTTCGCCGAGCTCTTGCCGCGCTTCATCAAGGTTTTCCCGCACGAGTACAAGCGCGTGCTCGGCATCGCGCGCACCGAGCACCCCTACGTCCCCGCGCCAGTCGCCATGCCGGCCACGATCGGGCAGGTGCAGCATGGGTAAGACCACCGGTTTCATGGAGTACGCCCGCGAGCTGCCCGCGCGCCGCCCGGTCATTGAGCGCATCAACGACTGGTTCGAGATTTACCGCGACTTTCCCGAGGAAAAGCTCGCCGTACAGGGCGCGCGCTGCATGGATTGCGGCGTGCCCTTCTGCCACACCGGATGCCCGCTCAACAATCTCATCCCCGACTGGAACGACCTCGTCTATCGCGGCCTGTGGCGCGAGGCGGTCCGCCAGTTGCACTCCACCAACAATTTCCCGGAATTCACCGGACGCATTTGCCCCGCGCCCTGCGAAGCCGCCTGCGTGCTTGGCATCAACCAGCCGCCGGTGACCATCAAGGAAATCGAGAAGAACATCATCGAGCGCGGCTTTCAGGAAGGATGGATTCGTCCGCAGCCGCCGCACTTCCCCACTCGCAAGCGCGTCGCCGTCATCGGCTCCGGACCCGCGGGCCTGGCCGCCGCGCAGCAATTGCGCCGTGCCGGACACGACGTCACCGTTTTCGAAAAGGCCGACCGCATCGGAGGCCTGCTGCGCTACGGCATTCCCGCTTTCAAGCTCGAAAAGCATCTCGTGGACCGCCGCATCGAGCAACTCTCTTCCGAAGGCGTCCAGTTCATGACCCGCGCCCACGTCGGTCAAAACGTCCCGGTCCACGACTTGCGCCGCGACTTCCACGCGCTCCTGCTCTGCGGCGGCGCCGAATCGCCGCGCGACCTGCGCATCCCCGGACGCGAGTTGAAGGGCATTCACTTCGCCATGGAGTTTCTGCCGCAGCAGAACCGCCGCTGTGAAGGCGATGTCCTGCCGCCGCGCGAAGACATCCTCGCTACCGGCAAGCGCGTGGTCATCATCGGCGGCGGCGACACTGGCGCCGACTGCCTCGGCACCGTGCATCGCCAGAAGCCGGTCTCCGTCCACCAGTTTGAACTCTTGCCCATGCCGCCGCAGGAGCGCGCGCCGCAGACCCCCTGGCCGCTGTGGCCCATGCAGCTCCGCACCGAGGGCGCACATGAAGAGGGCGGCGTCCGCGACTGGGGCATCGCCACCACCGCGTTCGGCGGCGACGAGCACGGCAACGTGAAATTCCTGCACGGCGTTCGCGTCGGCCCGCCTCCCGCGTTCGCGCCCATCAGCGGCACCGAATTCACCATGGAAGCCGACCTCGTGCTGCTGGCCATGGGTTTTCTCGGTCCGGTGCGCAACGGAATGCTCGAGCAACTCGGCGTCGATCTCGACCAGCGCGGCAACGTCGCTACCGGCGCCGGCTACATGTCTTCAGTTCCCGGCGTCTTTTCCGCCGGCGACATGCGTCGTGGCCAGTCGCTGGTCGTCTGGGCCATCGCCGAAGGCCGCAAAGCCGCCGCCGCCGTGGACACCTTTCTGCGCAGCCATACTCTGACCCAGTGAATTGAGCCTGCGCAGCAGGCGACAGAAATGTATCAGGGCACGACTTTAGTCGTGCCGAAAACGAGATCCTAAGGTAGTGTCATTCCGAGCTGCGCCGACTGAGCGCAGCGCGGGAGACGCAGCGAGGAACCTGCTGTTCTGCTTTTCCAGCAGCCTCTTTACGCCCGGAATTCACAGCCTGCGCAGCAGGCGTCGGAATGTGTAGCCCACGGCGTAAGCCGTGGGTTGCGCGCAACAACAAAACCAAGCCCGCTTCAGCGGGCGACAGAACCTCGCAAGCCGTGGGCTGCGCTTGTGCCGGTTTCGGCGAAAAATAAATTGGGCCTGAAGCCACTGTAAAAAAGCGCCGGGAGGTGCGGAATTCGTTAGCCCACTGCGGCAGCGGTGGGTCAAAATCCCAACCGGCGCCCGGAGCGCCGGAGGCGCGGCACAAGAACCTGAATAATTCACCGAAATCCGTATTCAACAAAGTTATAATCCGGCCCACCTCGATAAGCAGGCCGTCATGGACTTCGATCAACTCGTCACCTTCATGGAAGTCGCCAAGCTCGGCAACTTCTCTCGCGCCGGGCAGAAGGTGTTCCGCTCGCAGTCGGCGGTGAGCGCGCAAATCCGCCAGCTCGAGATGGAATACGGCGAGAAGCTCCTCGACCGCGCCGGCAAGTCCGTGCGCCTCACCCCCGCCGGCACCGTCCTGTTCGAATACGCCAAGCAGTTGCTCACCCTCCGCCAGGAGTCTCTGCGCGCCGTCGCCGACCAGGGCGCCACCCCGCGCGGCATGCTCGCCATCGGCGCCAACGAGGCCACCTGCCTCTACGTCCTGCCCGACGTCTTCGCCGAATACTCGCGCATGTACCCGCAGGTCCAGATCAACATCTATCGCAACTTCAGCCGCAAGATCCTGGAGCGCTGCGAGGAAGGCTCTCTGGACGTCGGCATCGTCACCCTGCCCGTCAAATCGCCTTGCCTGAAGGTGCAGGTGATTTATCGCGACCGCCTCATGCTCATGGTCGCCGCCACGAGCCCGCTGGCGAAATACGATTCCGTGCCCATCAGCAAGGTCGCCGAGCAGTCGCTCATCTTTCCCAAGACCGGCTACACCCGCCAGGTGCTCGACAAACTTTTCCGCCCCTACCAGGCCACCATGCGCGTCGTCATGGAACTGCCCAGCGTGGGCATGATCAAGGGCTTCGTCGCCGCCGGCCTCGGCGTTTCCATCATCAGCAACAGCTTCGCCGCCAAAGAAGTGCGCGCCGGCGAAGTCAAGCTACTGGCTCTGCAGGACGTTGACCTATGGCGCGAGCTCGGCCTCGTCTACCGCTCCGACCGCACGCTGCCGCGCGCCGCCACCGCCTTCGTCGAGCTCATCCTGAGCCGCGCCCGTCTGCGCCCCAAGTCCAAATCCGCGCCACACGGTTGACTCGCCCGCGCGGTCACTCGGAATCAGCCCGCGCAGCGGGCGGAATTCGTTAGCCCACCGCGGCAGCGGTGGGTAGCCGCGATAAAGTCGGCGAGCGCCAGCGGCGCGGCACCAAGATCGCCCCATAACCCATAAACGAAATTATCGATAATAACAATCGCTTATATTAATCAAAGAATTTCAAGCGTTGACTTATACTTCTTTTCGCGGTATTTTTGCCGCTCAATGCCAGCCCCGCAGGGGCGGCAGACACTGGCCCGGCACAGCCTGCCCTGAGCGAAGTCGAAGGGGGAGTGCCGGGGAGGCCCGTTGAAAGCGGTACGGCTCCCGTAGGGACGGCACGAGAAGAAATCATGACTTGTACCACTCAATCCAATCCGCTGGCCTTCGCTGCACCCGGGGTCCCTCTGCTCCTCATTACGGCGCTCCTCCTTACGAGGAGCGTAGACAGCGGATGACCGGCCAGCGCATTTCGTAGCCGCCGGCCATCATCCAGAAACGATGATGGCCTTCAAGTTTTAGGGCCCTGATATTCGAGGATCGCAAGCACGTGAACAAGCCTCCTCCAGCCGACGGCAGTCTCAAGCGCCACAGCCGCGCCATCACCGACGGCCCCAGCCGCGCGCCCGCCCGCGCCATGCTCAAGGCGGTTGGTTTCGACGACGACAAGCTGCGCCGCCCCATCATCGGCGTCGCCAACACCTGGATCGAGGTCGGTCCCTGCAATTTTCATCTCCGCCATCTCGCGCAGCAGGTGAAGGCCGGCATCTACGCCGCCGGCGGCACCCCCATGGAGTTCAACACCGTCTCCATCTCCGACGGCATCACCATGGGCACCGAGGGCATGCGCGCTTCCCTCGTCAGCCGCGAGGTGATCGCCGACTCCATCGAACTGGTCGCGCGCGGCAATCTCTTCGACGGCCTCGTCGTCCTCGTCGGCTGCGACAAAACCATTCCCGCCGCGGTCATGGCGCTGCTTCGGGTTGACGTTCCCGGCCTCGTGCTCTATGGCGGCTCCATCAGCCCCGGCCATTTCCAGGGACACGACGTCACCATTCAGGACGTCTTCGAAGCCGTGGGCGCCTACGGCCGCGGTGCCATGAGCGAAACCGAACTGTGCGCCCTGGAAAACAGCGCCTGTCCCGGCGCCGGCGCCTGTGGCGGTCAATTCACCGCCAACACCATGGCACTCGTCATCGAGATGCTCGGCATCGCGCCCATGGGCGATTCCAGCGTCCCCGCCGGTCATCCCGACAAGGACGCCGCCGCGCAGCACGCCGGCGAGCTGGTCATGCAACTGGTTCAGCAGGACCTCAAGCCGACGCAGATCATCACCCGCGAGGCGCTGGAAGACGCCATTGCCGCGGTGGCCGCCAGCGGCGGTTCCACCAACGCGGTGTTGCATCTGCTCGCCATTGCCAGCGAAGCCGGTGTCCCGCTCGCGATCGACGACTTCGATCGCATCAGCTCGCGCACGCCTCTGCTCGCCGACCTCAAACCCGGCGGCCGCTTCGTTGCCACCGATCTCTACGAAGCCGGCGGCGTACGCTTGCTCGCCAGCCGTCTCCGCGATGCCGGCGTTCTGCACCCCGAGCGCTCCACGGTCACCGGCAATACGCTCGCCCAAGAGGCTGCCAAGATGATCGAACAGCCCGGACAACAGGTCGTGCGCCCCGCATCGCAGCCGCTGCGCGCTACCGGCGGCCTGGTGATCCTCAAGGGAAATCTCGCGCCCGAAGGCTGCGTGGTCAAAACCGCCGGGCACACCGCCGGGTCGCATCGCGGTCCCGCCCAGGTGTTCGAAAGCGAAGAGGACGCCTTCGCCGCCGTGCAGCAAGGCCGCATCAAGGCCGGCGACGTCGTCGTCATCCGCTACGAAGGTCCGCGCGGCGGCCCCGGCATGCGCGAAATGCTCGCGGTCACCGCCGCGCTGGTCGGCGCCGGCCTGGGAGATTCCGTCGCGCTGCTCACCGACGGCCGTTTCTCCGGCGCCACCCACGGCCTGATGGCCGGCCACGTCGCCCCTGAAGCCGCCTGTGGCGGGCCCATCGCCGCCCTGTGCTCCGGCGACATCATCGAGTTCGATGTTCCCGCGCGCCGCTTGTCGGTGGAACTCAGCGACGCTGAAATCAAGAATAGGCTGGCCTATTGGTCGCCGCCCAAGCCGCGCTTTACCCGCGGCGTCATGGCCAAGTACGCCCGCCAGGTTTCCTCCGCCGCCATCGGCGCAGTCACCTGATGGGAAGGTCACGGCGGAACTTGTCCCGAGCGAAGTCGAGGGAGCCGTGACCGAAGACGTAATGGGAAGGGCACGGCTTTAGCCGTGCCAATCAGGGCCCTTCATTGTTTGTCATTCCGAGCGGGTTTTAACCCGCGAGGAATCTGTTTTCGGCCATCGACCGTCGACCATCGACCGTCGACTTTAAGACTAACGACCAACGACGAGTTTCTTATGAAAATGACCGGTGCAGAAATTCTCTGGGAATGCGTCAGCCGCGAAGGCGTCACCCACGTCTTCGGTTACCCCGGTGGCGCCATCCTGCCCGCCTACGACACGCTCGGCAAGTTCCCCGCCATCCACCACACCCTGGTTCGCCACGAGCAGGGCGCCACCCACATGGCCGACGGCTATGCGCGCGCCAGCGGACGCGTCGGTTGTGCCGTCGCGACCTCCGGCCCCGGCGCCACCAACATGGTCACAGGCATCGCCACCGCCATGATGGATTCCTCGCCCATCGTCTGCATCACCGGCCAGGTCGGTAGCAGGCTTATCGGCTCCGACGCCTTCCAGGAAATTGACATCACCGGCATCACCCTGCCGATCACCAAGCACAACTACCTGGTCACGCGCGCCGATGAGGTTGCCGGCGTGGTGCGCGAGGCCTTCATGATCGCCCGCTCCGGACGTCCCGGCCCGGTGCTGATTGACATCACCAAGGACGCCCAGCAATCCAGTTGCGAATTCACCTGGGAAACCACGGAGACACCCTCGCACCCGCCGCGTCCCGACCGCCGCGCCGCACCCGAGGAGTACCTCCGCGCCCTCGAATTCATCAACTCCGCGCAGCGCCCGCTCATTCTCGCCGGCCACGGCATTCTGCTCTCCGGATCGCTCGACCAAGTCCGTGAGCTGGCGGAAAAGGCCAACATCCCGGTTGCCATGACTCTGCTCGGCATCGGCGCCTTCCCCGCTTCCCATCCGCTGAACCTCGGCATGATGGGCATGCACGGCGAGGCCTGGGTCAACACCGCCATTCAGGAAGCCGACCTGCTGATTGCCCTCGGCATGCGTTTCGACGACCGCGTCACCGGCACTCTGAAAACCTACGCGCCGAACGCGAAAAAGATTCACGTCGAGATCGATCCTGCCGAGGTGAACAAGAACGTTCCGGTTGACGTCTCGCTCATCGGCGACCTGCACGCCGTCTTGCAGGACCTGCTGCCGGGCGTCACGGTTGCCCCACCCTTGTCGCGACAGGGTGGGGATGTTCCTAACGCGAACACGAGTGTCGACCGTTCCCCATGGCTCCATCACATCGCCGCACTCAAGGGCGAGGTTGCCGTCCGCGACATTCAGAACCTTCCCGACAACGGCCATCTCTACGCCGCGCACGTCATCTCCGACCTGTGGCGCGAGACCGGCGGCAAAGCCGTCGTGGTCTCCGACGTCGGACAGCACCAGATGTGGGAAGCGCAGTACTACAAGCACGAAGAGCCGCACACGCTCATCACTTCCGGCGGCCTGGGCACCATGGGCTTCGCCCTTCCCGCCGCCATCGGCGCCAAGTTCGCCCGCCCCGACGAAGAAGTTTGGGTGGTGGTCGGCGACGGCGGATTCCAGATGACCATGTGCGAACTCGCCACCGTCGCCCAGGAAGGGCTCGAACTCAAGGTCGCCATCATCAACAACGGTTACCTCGGCATGGTGCGACAGTGGCAGGAATTTTTCTATGACCGCCGCTATCACGCCACGCCGCTCGTGAATCCCGATTTCGAGAAACTGGCGCAGGCCTTCGGACTGCATGCCATGACTGTTCGCACTCGCTCCGAAGTTATCCCCGCGGTGCAGGCCGCGCGCGCGCATCGCGGGACCGTGGTCTTGAATTTCTGCGTGGAACAGGAAGACTCGGTCTTCCCCATGGTTCCCGCCGGCGCGGCGTTGCACGACATGATCAGACGCCCCAGCCCGCTGGTTGAGGCCGCAACGGATAACTAGATGGGAAGGGCACGGCTTTAGCCGTGCCGGACAAGCGCTTTCTTGTTGTCATTCCGAGGGGCTTTAGCCCCGAGGAATCTGGGTTTTGATCAAGGTAACCAACCATGCTCAATACTTTTGTTGTCTACGTCGAAAACAAGCCTGGGGTCCTCAACCGCGTGGCGTCGCTGTTCCGGCGCCGCAACTTCAACATCGAGTCACTCACCGTCGGCCACACCGAAAACACCGGCATCTCCCGCATGACCATCGTGACCGATACGGATGACTCCTTCCGCGTTGAGGCCAATCTCTACAAGCTGCTCAACGTCATCAGCGTCGAGAACATCACCGCCGCGCCCTCGGTTTGCCGCGAGCTGGCCATGATCAAGGTCGCGGCCACCGCGGAATCGCGCACCCAACTGATGCAGTTGGCCGGCGTGTTCCGCGCGCGCGTGGTGGACGTTGCACCTACCGCCATCGTCATCGAGATCACCGGCACCGAGGACAAGATTGACGGCCTGCTGGACGTGCTCCGCCACTACGGCATTCTCGAGATGGTGCGCACCGGCCGCGTCGCCATGTCCCGCGGCGCCAATGGCAATGGTGCGACGCTGGCGGCATCCGCGGCGGCCGCTGCGGCCGATTCGGGCGCGCCGCTGCTCGACACCGACGACGGCATGATCGCCTTTTCGGTCTAGAAGCAACGTGCTCGACGGCATGATTGCCGCTCGGTTTGGCAGACGTGTGGCGCGGGTCTTCGACCCGCGTGCAGGCCAGCGGAGTCTCCGACCCGCTGGACACCAGCGCCGGAGGCGCGGAATTCGTTAGCCCACCGCGGAAGCGGTGGGTGCAAGTCGAAATAACTGGGCGAGCGCCAGCGGCGCGGCACATTTGCTCGCAACTCGGGACTCGCAACTCGCAACTTTCGTTAGGAGACACCACCATGGCAAAGATCTACTACGACAACTCCGCCGACCTCGCCCTCATTCGCAGCCAGAAGGTCGCGATCCTCGGCTACGGCTCGCAAGGCCACGCCCACGCCCTCAATCTGCGCGACAGCGGCGTTTCCGTGCAGGTCGGCCTTCCGCAAACCAGCCGCTCGCGCGCCAAGGCCGAGAAGCATGATTTCCGCGTCGTTACCCCCGACCGCGCCGCCGCCTGGGCCGACGTCATCATGGTCGTCACCCCCGACACCGGCCAGCCTGCGCTCTATGCCTCCGCCATCGCGCCTCACCTCGCGCGCGGCAAGACGCTCATGTTCGCCCACGGATTCAACATCCACTTCAAGACCATCCAGCCGCCCAGCGACGTTGATGTCACCATGGTCGCGCCCAAAGCGCCCGGCCACCGCGTCCGCGAAGTCTTCACCGAAGGCGGCGGCACACCCGCGCTGCTGGCCATTCACCAAGACGTCAGCGGCCAGGCCAAGCCGCTCACCTTGTCCTACGCCAAGGCGCTGGGCTGCACCCGCGCCGGCGTGCTCGAAACCACATTCAAAGAGGAAACCGAAACCGACCTCTTCGGCGAGCAGACCGTCCTCTGCGGCGGCGTCAGCGCGCTCATCAAGGCCGGCTTCGAGACCCTCGTCCAGGCCGGATACCAGCCCGAGATTGCCTACTTCGAGTGCATGCACGAACTCAAGCTGATCGTGGACCTCATCTACCGCGGCGGCCTCTCCTACATGCGCTACTCGGTGAGCGATACCGCGGAGCACGGTGATTACACCGGCGGCCCGCGCATCATCACCGACGAAACCAGGGCCGCGATGCGCCGCATCCTCGCCGAAATCCAGGACGGCACTTACGCGCGCAAGTGGATCGCCGAAAACGAAGCGGGACGCCCGTGGTTCAACGCCACTCGCCGCCGCGAGCAGGACCAGTTGATCGAGCAGGTGGGCGCGCAGCTCCGCAGCCTGATGCCCTTCCTCGACCCGATTGACGTTCGCGAAGAGACGCGGCAGCCCGAGCCTGTCCCCGCGCCGCCGGCAGCCGGATCCAGCGCCGCCGACTGATTGGGAGAAATCATGAAGCTCTACGATTGGGACCACATCAAGGCCGACCAGATCACGCCCTTGTACAGCCGCAAGGTAGCCTTCGGTGACAATGTCACGGTTGCGCGGCTGGAAGCCAAGAGCGGAGCGGCCACCCGCATCCACTCGCACCAGTATGAAGAAGTGATCGTCGTGCTCAAGGGCAAATGGCGCTTCATTCTGCCCTCCGGCGAAGTGGTGCTGGAGGCCAACCAGATGCTCAAGATTCCTCCCGGCATGGAGCACGGGTCGGAAGTCCTGGAAGACGCGGTGGCGATAGACGTCTGCTCGCCGGCGCGCACCGACTGGCTCAACGGCGACGACCGCGTCCTCCACTACGATCCCGAGCAGTATCTCTGGGCGGTGTGATGGCCGCTATAATCGGCTTATGGACGCGCCAGATCCGCAGCGCGAACGGCAGCGCCTGGCGCAGCTTTACGCCGGCATGAGCGATGGCGAACTGCTGCGCGTCGCCGAGGATCCCAACGCGCTCACCGACGCCGCCCTCGACGCCATGGAAGTCGAAGCCGAGCGCCGCGGCCTGCACCTGGATCTCGATCCGCCCGACAAGCCCACGGTTGTCCCGGCCTTCGGCGAACTCGCCGTCATCCGCAAGTTCCGCGACCTGCACGAGGCCTGGGTGGCCAAGGGCGCGCTCGACGCTGCCGGAATCGAATCCCACCTGCTCGATGAGAACCTTGTCCGCCTCGACTGGTTTTATTCCAACGCCATCGGCGGCGTGCGCCTGTGCGTCCGCGTGGACGACGCCGCACAGGCCTTCCGCGTCCTCAACCAGCCTCCCGACACGCTGCCGCCGGAAGACACTGATCGCTGAGCTTGGGCGGTCGGCGATCGGCCATCGGCTCTCGGCAGAGAAATCCGATAGCTGACGGAGACGTTGTCTCTGGAAACTGGAAACCAGAAACTGGAGACTGGTTTTACTCGGTTCTGGTTTTCTTCTTGGGACGGCGCTTGTGTTTCTTGGGACGCTTCTTGGACATGAGGAAAGTGTACACGAAGGCATTTCGACCGAAGGCGCCGGCATTGGTGATGGGTGATTTGCGATTGGCGATTTCGAGGGGCCAGGGGTTGGCGGATAGTCATTCGCGATTTGTGATTCACGATTGGTAGTTGGGAGCTGGTAGCTGGTGGTTCGCAACGGTCGTCGCAGGCGCAGGCTTTGATGGTGAAGGTGCCTGGGGACGGGCCTTGGCGCTCCATCTCAGCGGCCGTCTCCTCCGCCATGCGCTCGGCTTCCGTTTCCGGGATTTGCAGTACCTCGAGCAATTCCTTCACCAGCGATTTTTCGTTGGCCATGTCGGCGGCGTTGGTGGTCTCCCGCATCTCTTCGCGCAGGCGCTTGAAATTGGAGGCGGCGATCTGCAGGGCGTAGAGGAGCAGCGAGGCTTTCTTGTAGGTGAGGAGGTCGTCGGCGAGAGCGCGCATGACGCGGTTGAGGGCGAGCTGAAGGCTGGCGGCGTCCTCGACGATGGGGAGGATGAATTCGCGGCGGATGGGGGCGACGGCCTGGTGGAAGCGGCAGAGGTCGCGTCCACTGAGAGCGGGCTGGCCGCAGGTTTGGCCGGAGAGCAGCGTGTGGCGGCAGCGCGGCGGCTGGTGCTTGGCGTCGAATTGGGTGGCGTTTACTTCTTGATCAGGGTGCATGGGACCCGGTACTCCGTTCATAATGGAATCAATGAGTTAGGCCCGAGATCACGGGGGAAGGCTGCGGGCTCCAGGCGGCAGGCTTCAGGCGGGTTCTCGGTTGTCGGTTGGCGGTTATCGGTAGTCGGTGATCGGAGTGTGGGGCAGGAAACGGTGGGAAGTTTCGAAAGGGGCGGGAGCGAAGAGACGAATAGGGCGTCCGTAGGCAAGTTTCTCCTCCGTCGCCCCCTGGCAAGAACAGGGTAGCGCAGGTGGGGTGAGGGAGTCTGTGACGTCAAGGGGCTTTTTGCAGATTTGTTGGGGGCGATTCCCGGAATGGGAAGGAGAAAATAGCTCATTACCGAGGCACGGAGACACAGGGGGGAAACGGATATCCCCAGGCTTCGCCAAGACCGGGCGAAGGGGTGGGCCAGCCGCCGGAGATAGGCGAAAACTAGAGCGCGTGGTTAAAGCTCACGCCCGGAGTGCCCGGATTATTTTCGTAATGCACGCCTCGAAGTCTTTCTTAATCTGGTGCTCCCAAACGCGCACCACTCTCCAGCCACGACGCTGAAGTTTTCGATGATTACTTCGATCACGGAGCCGGTTCCGGGCGATCTTCTCCTGCCAGTACCCACGGGGAAGCTTGTGTCCCCAAACATGGAATCGGTAGCCGTGCCAAAAATCGCCGTCCAAGAACACAGCGACCCTTGAAGAGGGAAACACAATGTCAGGTTTTCCGGGAAAACGAGGATCGTTTTTCCTGAACCTATACCCCAGACTGTGCAACGCGGAACGGACGCGCACCTCCATTTTCGTGTCCTTACTTCGGACCTGTGACATCAAGAAACTGCGCTGCGCCTTAGTCACGGGGGAATTCCACGCCATCGTTACGCAAACAGTTCGGCGGATAGTGGATCGTGCGTGCGATTAACCAATCGGCCTTCGCGAAGGCAAATCAGGTCCATATCAATATGCCTGGTAATGAACGGGACGCTCCAGTGATTATCGCTTATGTTGCCAGTTACAGCTATCGCTCTCCGTCTCTGTGCCTGCCGCTGTAGGGACCGAAGATAATCGTAGTGCCAGACTTGGCCGATAGCTAGCCGGATTTTGCGGACAAGATTTCGGGAGTTGACGCTCTTTACTTCAATCAAGAATTCAGTGTCCCTGAAATCCACCAGCAGATCTACTGTTGCGGGATCCTCAAAGACCCGGGCCCCCTTCCTGCTGCACGTCGCTCCGATAAGTCGCACCATATTGTCGTGCAACCGATGTGCCCGGTCCACAAGTTCTGAGGAATAAACCGACTCAATCGACGGGGGGCGGTTGTGTCGCGCAGCTCGCTGTTCCGGAAGCTCAAATTGCCTCAGCACAATATGAGTGGGGAGCTCGTCCAGTTGGTCTTCTGCTTCTTCGCCTGCGACGTATTCGTTCGCGCCTTGCTCCGACGGTGTGACTACGGCCGACAATTCGCCCAGGTCGACGCTGCCAAACCACGAGTACCAAGCGTGACGCGCATTTCTGCCATGAGCAGCAAAGTTCCAGAAGCTTTCGGGGAGTACCGCGGCGCGGCAGTAAGCATTAATCGATTCGACGTTCTGTATGGCGAAATCCGAGAGCCGGATTTGTTGCTCCCCTTCCAGACTGAAGACTGCAGTTTGGGCGAGAAATCGAAACCAATCTTGCACGTTGCGGCGTTCACGTTGGTCGAGCCGCGGAGGGGGGCGCCGCCCATTACGCGCCGCGAGAATACCCCGTGCGGCTAAGGTTGATTCGGCGTTTGTCGAGCAGCGTAGGAGATGTCGCTCCGCCTCATCACGTGACAACACTGCCTCCGCACCGGATTCCATGAGGCTCCGCAGGACATCCCACACGAGTACTGCCGGTCGAAGAAGAACGCGCGCTAGGGTTTGTATTCCAGCAAAAGTACGGCCTTGTTGGTATGGCGTAGCGCGTAAAGCAAGCCTCTGGGCCGGAGACACATGGACGTGGTGCCCATTGGGATACTGGAATCGGAGGGCCTGAATTGTGAGAAGCTCAGTGAAGCCGATTGACCCGTCCAGTACCGCCAGGCCAAGCGGCGTAGGGGTTATTCTGGGAGACACCTCCGTGGAAAAAATTAGGGCCATCTCGCTAAGGACCTGCTGATAATCTCGCCAAATGTCCGGCTGACCCGTATCAATCCGAATATTGGGCGGCAGCAGCCTGTTGGCGACGAAATAGTTGTTGATCTCCTGTGCGGGATCCCGGGCCTCGGCGTACGTTGTCGCCGCCCACAACAAGTGATAGAGCAGTTGAGGCGACACAACTCCGGTATGGTGACTCAACCGCCAAGAGTGGCCCGGGAATGGAAGGTCGGGGTACAGCTTTAGCTCCGAGACGCGGAGGAGTATAGGGCCTTACGAATTTCCTTGCCTATTTCATACGCCATAAGCGGCGGAACAGCGTTCCCAATTTGACGATACTGCGCAGTTGCGGTCCCCTGAAAACAATACCAGTCAGGGAAGCTTTGCAACCGAGCCGCTTCTCTGACGGTTATTACTCGATCTTGGGTCGGATGAATGTGCGGGCGACCGCCTCCAGCCGCAGAACCAACGAGAACAGTCCCGGAAGGGCGGCTTGCGTCGATTCGGTCGGTGTGGTCAATCCGGTCCCTCTCGCCCGGTTCTATCTGGCTGTAGCGTTTCCGAACGCGTTCTCCGTGGGGCCGAATACGATGATTCGGCAATCCGTCCACACTCGCCAATGCCCATCCGCTAGGTGTGCCGTTCGAGCCTACGGCTTCCATAAGTTCGTGCGCGCAATATCCTGTCGGCTGTGTTGGGAAAGAGAAGCTCACTTCGTCACGGAATCCAACGAGGACAACCCGTTCGCGAACTTGAGGGATACCAAAAGTGATGGCATTGAGCTTAGTGTAATGAAGGTGGTAGCCCACGCGCTCAGTCGCGTACTCGAGAATGCGGTGCCAATCCTCGCCTTTGTTGACTGACAACAATCCAGGAACATTCTCGAATAAGAAAGCTTTAGGCTTTATTGCAGCTACTAGGTCTAAGTACTTGAGAGCAAGCTTGCCACGCGGGTCGTCGAGAGCTCCTCGGCGTCCGAGTATGCTGAAGGACTGGCATGGTGGGCCCGCAGCAATCAAATCAATTTCGTGTGTTCCGCTGATCTTCAGTAATCGCGCTTTCGTCAATTTTAGTGCATCGTCTGCAATGCCACCGGCACCCGGAATGTTTACCGTAACAGTGTCGACGAACGCCGGAGAGATGTCGCTGCAGACCATTGTCTGGAACCCTGCAAAGCCAAGCCCGACATCTAACCCACCTCCGCCACAGAAAAGGCTGATCAGTTTATATTTGGCGTTCCGGAGCTTATCTCGCGTGAAGTATGTAAGGCGCTGCAGATAGGGATTTGACGCGCAAAGGAAATCGGGTTCCGAATGGGTCGCAGGTGCATCCGGAAAAAGCGTGTAATTGCGCGCACTGCAACCAACGGTCCTAGCCATCGTCGCGGTCATAGTATTAGCGTATTCAGTGTCGCCCGTTTCGCCTAAGTTTCGCCATCAAAATCGTCTATACCGTGGAAGTGGTACCCAGATTTGCAATGCCTTCCCATTCTGGGCACCACCCGCATTCCAGTCCCTAACTGCACCCGCTGGTTGAGCCGCAACTCTGGCAGCGGAAGCAGCTCCCGTTGCGCGTCATGATGGAGCCACAGAACGAACAGGTTGGCGCATCGCCGATGTCCACCAGCTCGCTCAGCAGGTCGGCGGGGTGGGCGGAAACAGTCGACGGTCTACGGTCGACGGTCGACGAAGACGCGCTCGCCTGCGCCACACCTGACACACCGTTCTCCGGCAGCGCGGGTTGGTCGTGTGCGGACGCCCTCATCCCGGGAAAAAGCAACTGCTGCTGGCCGGTGACGAACTTCTGCTCCAGCCAGCGGAAGATGTAGTCCATGACCGAGGTGGCGTAGCCGATGTTCTCGTTGCCGGTCCAGCCCGAGGGCTCGAAGCGGGTGTGCTTGAACTTTTCGCACAGCAGCTTGAGCGGGACGCCGTGCTGCAGCGCCATGGAAATGGCCAGAGCAAAGGAATCCATCAGGCCGCTGACGGTGGAGCCTTCCTTCGCCATGGTGATGAAGATCTCGCCCGGCTGGCCGCTGGGGTAAACGCCGACGGTGATGTAGCCCTCGTGTCCGCCGATGTTGAACTTGTGAGTTAACGAAGCGCGCTCCAGTTGCAGGCGATGGCGGTGGGCCAGCGGAGGTCCGTCGGCATCGCGCTCGTCAATTGGGTGCTCGGGGGAGGGTGCGTTGCTGGTCGCGCTGGAGGGCAAACGCGCGTCGTTAATCGCATTCGAAGGCGAACGCGTTCCATCTTCCTTATCACCTTTGACCACCATGGGCTGCGACTTCTTGCAACCGTCGCGATAGATGGCGACCGCTTTGAGGCCGAGCTTCCAGGCCTGGATGTAGACTTCGGCGATCTCATCCACGGTGGCGGCTTCGGGCAGGTTGACGGTCTTGCTGATGGCGCCGGAGATGAACGGCTGAGTGGCGGCCATCATGCGCAGGTGTCCCATGTAGTGGATGGAGCGGGTGCCCTTGGAGGGCTTGAAGCTGCAATCGAAGACTGCCAGGTGCTCGTCCTTGATGTGGGGCGCGCCTTCGATGGTGCCGGTGGCGTCAATGTAGCTGACGATGGCGCTGACCTGCTCGGGCGCGTAGCCGAGCTTGAACAGCGCCGCCGGGACGGTGTTGTTCACGATCTTGATCAGTCCGCCGCCCACCAGCTTTTTGAACTTCACCAGCGCCAGGTCGGGCTCAATGCCCGTGGTATCGCAATCCATGAGGAAGCCGATCGTGCCGGTCGGGGCTAAAACCGTGACCTGGGAGTTGCGGTAGCCGAACTTTTCGCCGTGGGAGAGCGCTTCGTCCCAGCATTGCTTGCTGGCGTCGACCAGGGACTTAGCCACAGGGGACACAGAGGAAGATGAACCAATGCTGTTGACGGAGGCGCGGTGCATGCGGATGACGTCGAGGAAGGCTTCGCGGTTGAGGTAGAAGCCGGGACAGGCGCCACCGTCGACGGTCGACGGTCGACGGTCGACGGCAAGAGCGGCTTTTGTTTTCTCCGCAGCCGGGTCGAGTGACGGGCAGAATTCGGCGATGCGGGCGGACTGGAGGTAGGCTTCGCCGCACATGATGGCGGTGACGCAGGCGGCGTAGTCGCGTCCGGCTTCGGAGTCGTAGGGCAGGCCGGAGGCCATGAGCAGCGCGCCGAGATTGGCGTAGCCGAGCCCAAGCGGGCGGTAGTCGTGCGAATTGCGCGCGATGGATTCAGTCGGGTAGCCGGAGAAATCGACGAGGATTTCCTGGGCGGTGATCATGATGTCGACGGCGTAGCGGTAGGCTTCGATGTCGAAGGTGCCGTTGGGGGCGAACTTCATGAGATTGAGCGAGGACAGGTTGCAGGCGGAGTCGTCGAGGAACATGTACTCGCTGCAGGGATTGCTGGCGTTGATGCGGGCGGTGTTCTTGGAGGTGTGCCAGCGGTTGACGGTGGTGTCGAACTGCATGCCGGGATCGCCGCAGTGCCAGGTGGCTTCCGCAATCTTGCGCAGGAGATCGCGCGCCTTGTAGGTTTTGTGCGGCGAGGAGTCCTGGACGTTGTGGGTGGTGAAGTCGGCGTCGCGCTCGACGGCGAGCATGAATTCGTCGGTGACGCGGACGGAGTTGTTGGCGTTCTGGAAAAAGATGGAGGAGTAGGCGGACGAATCCGGGTTCGAACCGTCGTAGCCTTCGCGGATGAGCGCGTGGGCCTTTTTCTCTTCCGTCATCTTGCAATCAATGAAGGCGGGGACGTCGGGATGGTCGATGTTGAGGATGACCATCTTGGCAGCGCGGCGGGTCTTGCCGCCGGATTTGATGACGCCGGCGAAGGCGTCGAAGCCGCGCATGAAGCTGAGCGGACCGCTGGCAGTGCCGCCGCCGGACAAGGTTTCATGAGATGCCCGCAGCGGACTCAGGTTGGTGCCGGTGCCGGAGCCCCACTTGAAGAGCATGGCCTCGGTTTTGGCCAGGTTCATGATGGAGTCCATCGAATCCTTCACCGAGTTGATGAAGCAGGCGGAGCACTGCGGGTTGCGGTAGCCGGAGGGCGCGAATTCGACGTTTTGGGTGAGCGGGTTCCAGTGCCAGTTGGAGCCGTCAGCGCTGGGCTCGATGCGATCGCAACCGACGTTGAACCAGACGGGCGAGTTGAACGCGGCCATCTGGCGAAGCAGGATGTGGCAAAGCTCGTCATGGAAGACGGCGGCGTCTTCGTTGGAGCGGAAATAACCGCCGGCGGTGCCCCAGTCGCGGATGGTTTCGGCGACGCGGGAAACGAGCTGGCGGACACCGGTTTCACGCTCGCTGGTCCCGAGACAGCCGTGCAGGTACTTGCTGGCCGCGATGTTGGTGGCGGTCATGGACCAGTCCTTGGGGACCTCGACGTCCTTCTGCTCGAAAATGATATTGCCCTCGGCGTCGGTGATCTGCGCGGTGCGGAGTTCCCATTCCAGAGCGTCGTAGGGCGATATGTCGGGCTGAGTAAAATAGCGGCGGAAAGAGAGGCCCGGGGCTTTCCTGGTCTTGGGGGTCGTGCCGGTGGCGGTGGTGGTTGTGGTGGTGGTTTTTTCGGTGACGTCAGCCATGGGGTTCTCCTTCGCGCGCGGTCCCGTTATCGGTTCTCAGTCTTCAGTTTTCGGTTCCCTATTTACCAGGCCCAAAACAGCGTCTCAAGGTCACCTGGGCCGCCGTTTAATGCCGAGTCCGGGAGGGGGTTTTCCTGCCTCTCGGACCCTTTGTGGGATGCCACAGTACGCCTGTATGTTGTGCCTGTCAAGATCACAGCACCATATATTGTAGTTTTTATTCCAATCTGGCCCAAACCGGGAGTGAAATGAAACTTGACTCACGGGACGGTGCTTTGCCGGCTGGGGGCCCTGGCTGGACGAAGTGCGGTAAGTGGAATTTAGGGCGTTTTGGGGGCGAGAACAAGACCGAAAAGTGGTGCATTGGGAGTGCATCCAGCGAGGCGCGCGGGGGGCGACTTGGGACCGGATTTGCGGGAGATTTCCACAGAAGAGGGGGTAGTGGTTAGTGGCTGGTGACCAGTCAGGTAGAATGCACGGCGAAATAGAGGAGACAAAAGCATTGCCGATTGCCGATTGTCGATTGCCGATTGCCGGCAGTTGCGTGAGGAAGCGTCATGGCTCGGGTGATACTGGCAATGCAGGGATCCTTCGACTCGGGCGTTCGCTCTCGCTCAGGATGACAGGCGTAATAAGAATGGGAGGAAACATGAGGCACAGGTACACAGCGGTTGCAATCATTCTGGTGGGGATGCTGCTGGCGTGCGGGCCGAAGAAGCCGTTTGCGCAGGCGAAACCGTCGGCGGTCGACGGTCGACGGTCGACGACGGTGCTGCGGTGCGGCGCGCTGCTCGATGTGAAGAGCGGTCAGGTTCGGCGAAATGTGCCGATCCTAATTAAGGGCAACAAGATCGACCAGATCGGACTAGGCACTGGGGAATCAGGCTCTAGCGGAATTCCGGTGTTCGGAAAAGACTCGGAGGGCGCAGAGACAATTGACTTGTCGCAAATGACGTGCCTGCCGGGGCTGATTGATACGCACACGCACGTGCTGTTGCAGGGAGACATCACGGCGGAAGATTACGACGTGCAGTTGCTGAAGCAGTCGAACCCGTACCGGGCGATCGTGGGAGCGGCAACGGCGGGCAATGCGCTGAATTACGGGTTCACCACGTTGCGCGACCTGGAGACTGAGGGCGCGGGATATTCCGACGTGGATATCAAGAAGGCGATCAACAACGGCATCGTGCCCGGTCCGCGGATGCAGGTGGTGACGCGGGCGCTGAATGTGACCGGGGCGTATCCGCTGCAGGGATACAACTGGGAAATCCAGGTGCCGCACGGAGTGCAGTTCTGCGATGGGGCGGACGACTGCCGCAAGGCGGTGCGGGAGCAGATATCGCACGGGGCGGACTGGATCAAGGTCTATAGCGACCGCTCCTACTACCTGGAGGGGAATGTCCTGAAAGACGTGCCGACGTTCACCCTGGATGAGCTGCGGGCAATCGTGGATGAGGCGCACCGGCAGCGGCGGAAGGTAGCGTCGCACGCAACCGCGATGTTTGGGGTGCACAACTCGGTGGAGGCGGGAGTGGATTCGATCGAGCACGGAGACTACATCGCGCCGGACGACATGAAGACGATGGTGGCCAAGGGAATCTGGTTCGTGCCAACGCTGTTCGTGGGCGAGTACGTGGCGGAAGGGCGTGCGAAGGCGGGCGCGCCGGTGTGGCTGGACATGATAAAGGTGTCGGAGGATACGTTCCGGCGGGCGCTGCAGGCCGGAGTGAAGATCGCGTTCGGCTCCGATGCGGGCGGGTTTGACTGGAACATCAATCCGGCCAAGGAGTTCGGGCTGCGGGTGAAGTACGGGCAGACGCCGGCGCAGGCGATCAGGTCGGCCACCGTGGATGCGGCAGCGCTGATGGGAATGCCGGATGTGGGGACGATTGAGCCGGGAAAGCTGGCGGACATTGTGGCGGTGCCGGGGGATCCGACTTCTGACATCACGCTGCTGGAGAAGGTGCAGTTTGTGATGAAAGATGGGGTGGTGGTGAAGCAATCGGGTGATCGGGTGATCCGGTGATCGGGTGATCTGGACCGAAAACCACTGCTGATTGTCGATTGGCGATTGTCGATTTCAGGCGCGATTCATCCCAGAAAAATTTGACGCGGGTGAAGAAAATTGTGATGGCTGGTTACGAAATGGAACCGGCACGGTCTAAGAATGCGTATGTGAGGGGGAGAGGGTACGTGTGCCCGGGGCGCGTGTGTGACCGGCGGAGGCCGCAAGGCGCTTGTATACTGAGGAATTGTCTGAACAGCAGTGGCGAGCGGGCAGGAAAAGCAGATTCCTTCCCTTCGACTTCGCTCAGGGTCGGAATGACAAAACCGCTCGCAATGACAAAGCGCAAGCAGTGCAGACGCCGCGCTCGCAATGACAAAGCGCAAGCAGTGCAGACAGCAAACATCCAAAGGAGATCTCTCATGAAAACAGTGGGACGGGCGTGGAAGTTCGTTCTGGCAGTCGTGATGCTCGTGGCGATGAGCGCGTCGCCGATGTGGGCGCAGACAGAAAAACCCCACCCGGTTGCCGCAAAGCCTTCAGCGGCAAGGGTGGGACAACCACAGACGACGGCCGCGAGCCAGCAGTTCCCTACCATTAAGTATGAGCAATACAAACTGGCGAACGGACTGCAGGTGATCCTGAGCGAAGATCACCGGCTGCCGCTGGTGGCGGTGGACCTGTGGTACCACGTCGGGCCGGCGAACGAGCGGCCGGGGCGGACGGGATTCGCGCACCTGTTCGAGCACATGATGTTCCAGGGCTCGAAGCACGTGAAGGCGAACGAGCACTTCCGGCTGCTGGAAGGGGCGGGCGCGACCGACATCAACGGGACGACGGATTTCGACCGCACCAATTACTTCGAGACGCTGCCGGCCAACCAGCTCGAACTGGGGTTGTGGCTGGAGAGCGACCGCATGGGATGGCTGATCGACAACCTGACCGGGCGGAACCTGGCCAACCAGCGTGACGTGGTGCGCAACGAGCGTCGCGAGGGTGAGAGCCGGCCCTACGACCTGGTGGAGGAAGGCATGTACCACCAGCTCTTCCCCAAGACCCATCCCTATTATGGCGAGGTGATCGGGTCGCACGCCGACATCGAGAGTGCGGAGTTGAACGACGTGCGCGACTTTTTCAAGACCTACTACGCGCCCAATAACGCGAGCGTGGCGATTGTCGGGGACTTCGATCCGAAGACGATCCGAGCGCAGGTGGAGAAATATTTTGGAGCGATCCCGGCGGGACCTCCGGTGCCGAAGATTGACGCGGTAACGCCGCCGATCACCAAAGAACGGCGGGCGGTGATCACCGACAAGGTGCAGTTGCCGCGGGTGTATCTGGCGTGGATTACGGCGCCGTACTTCAAGCCGGGCGATGCCGACCTCGATTTGCTGGCGTTGACGCTGGGCGGAGGAAAATCGAGCCGCCTGTACAAGAAGCTGGTGTACGAAAAGCAGATCGCGCAAGACGTACAGGCGAACCAGCAATCGCTGATGCTGGGGTCGATCTTCCAGATCGAGGCGACGGCCAAGCCGGGAGTAAAGCCGGAAGAACTGGAGAAGGCAATCGAGGAAGAGTTGGCCACGGTACAGAAGGAAGGGATCACGCAAGTGGAGCTGGAACGGGCGCGCAACACCATCGAGACGCGCAAGATCCAGGGCCTGCAGAGGCTGGGCGGGTTCGGCGGCAAGGCCGACATGCTCGACCTGTACAACCACTACCTGGGCGATCCGGGATATCTGCCGAAAGACCTGGCGCGTTATGAAAACGCGACCACGGAATCGGTGAAGAAGCAGGCGGAGACGCTGACGGCGAATTCGCGCGTGGTGGTGTACGGCGTGCCGGGCGAGAAGGTGGTGGAGGACGTGGCGAAGCGTCCGGTGCCGCAGTCGGCGGAAGCGATGCCGGGCGGGCCGGGGAACGATGCGTGGCGGACGACGGCTCCGACGCCGGGGAAGATGTCGGCGCCGCTGCTGCCGGTGCCGACCCAGTTCAAGCTTCCCAATGGAATGCCGGTGTACCTGGTGGAGCAGCACGCGCTGCCGGTGTTGACGGCGCAATTGACGGTGCTGCGCGGGAGCGAGGCCAATCCGCCGGACAAGGCGGGGCTGGCGTCGTTCGCAGCGATGATGCTGAACGAGGGGACGGAAAAACGGACGTCGCCGCAACTGGCGGATGACATCGCGCAGATCGGGGCGACGCTGGCCGCGAATTCGACGGCGGACGCGACCCAGGTGAGCGCTGCAGCGCTGACCAAGAACGCGGACAAGCTGTTCGACATGCTGGCGGACGTGACGATCCATCCGGCGTTTCGTGAGGAAGAGATCGAGCGGGTTCGGAAACGCCGGCTGACCACGCTGATCCAGCAGAACGACCAGCCGCAAGCGGTGGCGCAGCGGGTCCTGCTACACGAGGTGTATGGAGGCAAGAGCCCGTACGGATACCTGGAGACGGGGACGCCGGAGTCCACGAAAGCGACCACGCGCGAGGACATGGTGAAGTTTTACAAGAGTGGCTTCGCGCCGCAAGACTCGGCGCTGGTGGTGGCCGGGGACGTCACGGAAGCACAACTGAAGGCGCTGGCGGAGAAGTATTTCGGCGGATGGACGGGCCAAGCCACGGCATCGCGGGCGCCGCAGGTGGAAAACACGCTGAAGCGGCGGATCGTAATCGTGGACAAACCGAACTCGCCGCAGAGCGCACTGCGGATCGGGCACGTGGGATTGCAGCGCAGCAGCCCGGACTACGCGCCAGTGCTGGTGATGAACGACATCCTGGGCGGCCTGTTCTCCAGCCGGATCAACCTGAACTTGCGCGAGGCGCACGGGTACACGTACGGCGCGTTCTCGTTCTTCCAGTTCCGGCGCGGAACGGGGCCGTTCGTCATCGGAAGCATGATCCGGACGGACGTGACGGCGCCGGCGGTGAAGGAAGTGTTCAATGAGGTGGACAAGATGCGCGCGGGGCAGGTGACGCCGGAAGAGCTGGCGATGGCGAAGGAGTCGAATGTGCGCGGGTTGACCGCGGATTTCGAGACCACAAACCAGACGGCGCGCACCATGTCGAACCTGTTCGTCTACAGTCTGCCGGCGGACTACTACCGCACGCTGCCGGCCAAGATCGAGGGGGTAACGGCAGCGGATGTGCACCGGATGGCGGAAAAGTACGTCTCGCCGGACAAGATGGTGGTGGTGGTGGCCGGAGACCGCGCCAAGATCGAGCCCGATCTGAAGAAGCTGGACCTGGGCACGGTGGAGGCACAGGACACGGAAGGCAAGCCCATCGCGGGAGGACAGCAGTAGTTTCAGTTTCAGTTTCAGTTTCAGTTTCAGTTGCGGCGGGCGACCACCCCAGCACGCGAAAACCGCGCGTGCCGGGGACCCCGGTTCGAGGGCGCCCGCCGCAGCCGCAATTTTGAGCTGATTGAGTTTGGCCCCGGCGAGGGCGCCGGGCCCACAAACCTTTTTTTTCGCAAGGCGCCGGGGACTGCAATCCTCAAGCAGGACTTGTTGTGAGTTCAGAGCGAAAAAGCCCGGCCAATGGAGGCCGGGCTTTTTTCTTCCCCACGTAAAAACCAGTTGGTAGTTGCCAGTTGGCGGCACGACTGAAGTCGTGCCCTGATACATTAGCGGCCTTGCTTGAGGCGGCGGTTGATTTCGTCCCAGTTGACGACGTTCCACCAGGCCTTGAGGTAGTCGGCGCGGCGGTTCTGGTACTTGAGATAGTAGGCGTGCTCCCAGACGTCGTTGCCGAAGACGGGGAAATTGCCGTCCAGTAATGGGCTGTCCTGGTTGGCGGTGCTGAGCAGATCGAATTTGCCGGCGCTGGTGCGCACCAGCCAGGTCCAGCCGCTGCCAAAGCGCTTGACGCCGTTGTCGTTGAACTTCTCCTTGAATGGCTCGAAACCGCCGAACTGGCCGATCACGCCGGCGATGTCGCCGGTGGGATTGCCGCCGCCATTGGGCTTCATCAGCTTCCAGAACATGGAGTGGTTGGCATGGCCACCGCCGTTGTTACGGACCGCGGTGCGGATGTCTTCCGGAATGGAGCCGAGGTTGCGCAGCAGGTCTTCGACCGACTTGGACTTGAGGTCAGGATGCTTGTCGAGGGCGGCGTTGAGGTTGGTGACATACGCGCCGTGGTGCTTGTCGTGGTGGATCTGCATGGTCTGCGCGTCAATGTGGGGCTCAAGCGCAGCGAAGTCGTAGGGGAGAGGGGGCAGTTCGTGAGCAGTCTGCCCTGCACCGGGATTAGGCACACTTCTTAAAGCCATATTTCATCCTCCAACGAGGTTTGAGATGCGCGGGGGAGGCGGGGGATGAAAAAAAGTTTGCGGGGAGAAGGGGCGAACAACATTGATTGATGATTGCCGGTTGACGAGTTTGCCGGGGTCTCGGTAAGCGGAAAACCCGGCGCCACTCCCGCGCAACGCCCCAAGCATGTCACCCACATTGGTGACGGCCCGCACTGCGCGATAGTAGGAACAAACCTAGAATTTTTGGTTCCATGAAAATTGACTGGGGACGGACCGGAAAGCGCAACGCGGCATCACCGCCGCAGCTGGCGTGTAAAGCCGGAAGGGCGACTTGTGCAGGCATTGTCCCGCTCAGGGCAGCAAACCTGTAACCATTTCCGCAGGAGAACAGGCGATGAATAAACTCTGGCGTGCTTTTTCGCGAGGAGAGATGAGAAAAATCTTTGTGTACTCATTCTTGGCGTTTCTAGTTCTTGGCTGCGCCGCTGCATTTGGACAAACCGCCAGCGGAGTCGCTGCTATCTCCGGCGTTGTCCGAGATCCATCGGGCGCGTCGGTACCCAAAGCTAACGTCGTCATTTCCAGTGAGGGACGCGGCGTTATCCGTACCCTCTCCACGAACCAGGCCGGCGTGTTCACGGCGCCTTCCCTGGTTCCCGCTCCCGGGTACAAGGTGACCGTCACAGCCCAGGGCTTTTCGGGTTACGAAGTGAGGAACCTGGAACTAAAGGTGGGGCAGAACCTCGACCTCGAGATTAGGCTGAAAGTAGCGGGGAGGATGGAGAGCATTGAGGTCACGGCGGAAGCGGCGCTGGTGGAAGCTACGAAGACAGATGCTTCCACTGTCGTCAACACCCAGCAAATCCTGGGGCTGCCGATCAACGGGCGGCGCGTAGACAACTTCGTGCTGCTGACTCCCGGAGTTACCAACGACGGAAATTTCGGTTTGTTGACGTTCCGAGGGGTAGCGAACGGGAACACGTTTCTGCTGGACGGGAATGACAACACGGAGGAATTCTTCGTCGAGAACGCCGGGCGCACGCGGGTGATGTCGCAGATTTCGCAGGATGCGGTGCAGCATGTCGTCGAGACGAACCTGGATCTCGTGCGAGCCTGCGGGGTCCCGGCCGAAGCCATCCGGCCTGTCCTGGTCGTCCGGCCGGAGACGCGAGCTCCCGCTGGCTATTCAAGGCGTGGCCGGAGGCGAGCTGTGCCGAAGTGATCGCTCGCCTCATCCAGGGGGCACGGGTGGCCGTCGCGCTGACGAGCGGGCCGGGACCCGCGGAAGTGGAGGTGGCCCGCCGGATCGCTTCCCGGGTGGAAGAGGCGCGAGCCGGGCGACCCATCCTCAACCTCATCGGCCAGACGAGCCTGGCGGACCTGGCGGCTCTCCTGGAGCGCGCGGTACTTTTCCTCGGCGTGGATTCGGCGCCAATGCACATGGCGACGGCCCTGGGAGTCCCCGTGGTCGCCCTCTTCGGGCCCTCGGGGGAGAGGAGCTGGGGACCGTGGGGCGACGGGCATGTGGTGGTCACGAGCCCGTATCTCTGCCGGCCGTGCGGTCAGGACGGCTGCCTCGGGAGCAAGAGGAGCGACTGTCTCGAGGCGCTCTCCGCCCAGACGGTGTGGCAGGCATCATGGACAAAGCGCGTGAACGGCAATGCCGACGCCTCCGAACTCGAGGGCGTGTCGCACACGGGCGCGCGCCAGGCACTGCTCGAACCCGACACCGAAGATAATCTGCAGCGCCTGTTCTACGACCGCGGCTGGACCGACGGGCTCCCCATCGTGCTGCCCACCGAGGAGCGCGTCGAGCGGATGCTCGCCGGCACTAGCCACGCCCGCGACGAAGTGGTCGGCGAAGTCGGCGCGCGC